>DXBX01000015.1 GCA_019116285.1 Candidatus Bacteroides merdigallinarum | reverse complement strand
CACGGCCAGCAGCACGCCGATGATGATGGGGTATTTCTTGTTGATCTTTCGCATAAGTCTCTCTGTTTACCGAGGCACAAAAGTAAGGAAAATACGTAAAAGATGAGAACGTTGCGCCGCCTAATTTTGCGATTCGCTGCTTTATTGCTAATATTGCGCCCGCAAATCAAGATTATCAAGACGAATATGTGGTTCATCCTTATTGCATTAGTCATCTACCTGGGCGCTAACGGGTGGGTGTATTATAACGGACACGTGGCCTTGCAAGGCTGTCCGATGGCGGTGCGTATCGCTTTCGGCTTTGTGTTCTGGGTGTTGGCGCTTTCCTTCATCGGTTTCATGGCCTTGCGGGGTCGGCACCTCACGCCGTTCGTGGGGCATTGGGCCTACCAACTCAGCATGGGATGGCTCGTGGCTCTGCTCTACCTGACGTTGCTGTTGGCGGTGGGACAGCTACCCCGTCTCTTCGGCGTGCACATTCCCTATCTCTTCGCTATCTGCGTGGGACTGACGGTCTTGTTGCTGTCCTATGGCTATTGGCACTACCGTCATCCCGCCGTGCGCACCTTGCAGGTAGACATCGACAAGCCCGTGGAGGGAGCGAAGCAGCTGCGCGCCGTGCTGGTCAGCGACGTACACCTGGGCTACGGCAACAACCGCCGTGCCTTGGAGCGGTATGTGCAGATGATTAACGATGCCCGTCCGGACCTGGTGCTGATAGCGGGCGACCTGATAGATATGTCTCTCAAGCCGTTGTGGCAGGAGCGGATGCAGGATGCACTGAGCGAATTGCACGCTCCGATGGGCATCTATATGGTGCCGGGCAATCACGAGTTCATCAGCGGCATCCGCGAGAGTCAGGAGTTCATCGGCCGCACTCCCATCCGCCTGTTGCGGGACAGCATCGTCACGCTGCCCGGGATACAGATTGTAGGCCGGGACGACCGCAGCAACCGTCGTCGCCTTCGGGCGGGTGACCTTATCCGTCGGGCCGACCCCTCACGCCCCATTCTGGTGCTGGACCATCAGCCCTATGACGAGGAGTTGCAGCAGGCGTCCGATGCCGGTGCAGACTTCGAGCTGTGCGGACATACGCACGCCGGACAAGTCTGGCCGTTGAGCCTGGTCACCGGTGCCATCTATCGGCAAGACCACGGTTACGGGCATTGGGGAAAGACGCAGGTCTATGTGTCATCGGGACTGGGATTGTGGGGGCCGCCTTTCCGCATTGGGACGGACAGCGAGATGGTTATCGCTGATTTCCGGTTCCGGTGAGTGTCCGGATATCCTCTCCGCTGGGCGCTTGGTAAATCCGCAGGTCGAACTTAGGCACGATGGCCAGCACATAGTCAAAGACATCAGACTGCACGCCCTCGTAGGGCACCCACTCCTTGATGCGCGAGAAGAAATACAGCTCCAGCGGGATGCCGTGCTCCGTGGGTTGCAGCTGGCGCACCATGCAGTGCAGGTCAGTGTTCACCACGGGCAGCGAGCGCAGGTAGGCCACGAGGTAGGCGCGGAGCACGCCCAGGTTGGTCAGCGGTTCGGGGTGCGGGTTCTCGAAGAAGTCCTTCAGCAGGGGCATCTGGCGATACTTGGCCAGCATCTCCGGCGTGCAGAAGCGGACGCTGCGGATGTCGATGTTGATGCTGCGCTTGATGCGCCGTCCGCCACTCTCGCGCATGGCGTTCCAGTTCTCGAACGAATCGCTCACCAGCAGGTAGGGCGGCAGGGTGGCCACGGTGTTGTCCCAGTTGCGCACCTTGACGGTGTTGAGCGTCACCTCCGTCACCGTGCCGTCCACGCCATATTTGGGCATCTTGATCCAGTCGCCCACCTTCAGCATGTTGTTGGCAGAGAGTTGTATACCGCTCACGAAGCCCATGATGGTGTCCTTGAACACCAGCATCAGTACGGCGGACATCGCACCCAGACTGGCCAACAGGTTCAGCGGGTTCTGGTCCGTCAGTTCGCCGATGATGACGATGATGCCCACCAGCCAGATGAGCACCTGCACCGTCTGCACCAGTCCCTTGAGCGGGCGGTTGCGGTAGCGGCCCGTCTCGCTATACACCGTGTAGACCGCTCCCATGAAGGCGTGTCCGAAGAACAGCAGCGAGAGGATGATGAACACCGTGCAGATGCGTTGCACGAGGCTCACCGTGGCGGCGTTGGTGTCGGCAAAGGCCACGGGCGTGAAGAGGTAGACGATGAGCGGCACCACGATGTGGCTGAGGCGCACCATCACCTTGTGGTCGAACACTATGTCGTCCCACGTGGCCTTGGTCTTCTTGACCAGTTGCGCCACGGCCTTCAGTACCACACGGCGGCAGATTTGGTCGGCGGCCAGGGCGATGAGTATCAGCAGGGCGAAGGCCAGGAAGTGGTCCAGCGTGTCGGCGGTGTCCGGGGCGATGCCCCAGGCGATGAGCAGTCTTTTGATGGCGTTCAGTATTTCCATACGGTTTCGGTTGATTATGTTTTCCTGTTAAAATGTTCCAGATAGTAATCTGACAGCGTTTCAGATAGTAATCTGACGGTGTTTCAGATAGTAATCTGACGATGCTTCAGATAGTAATCTGACGATGCTTCAGATAGTAATCTGACGATGCTTCAGATAGTAATCTGACGGTGTGCCACCTGTTAAGGTGACGTTGCCTCCTCCTTTTCCCCGTCCAGGAAGCGTTGCAGGTCTTCCCTGATCCACTGGTAGAGGAAGAGGTCCTTATAGTTGCTGTTCTTCTTCAGCATCAGCTGTACGCTGACCTGGCTGTTCTCGTAGCCCGTCAGTTCGTTGTGGAACTGGGCGCTGTGTTCGGCCAGGCGTTTGATTTCCTGTTCGCGTTCGCGGCGCAGCTGGGTGCAGATGGGGGTGAGCAGGCGCAGCACCACGCCGTCCATCAGGTGATGGCCCTGTATATACAGATAGGTGGTGTCCGGCGTCAGTCCCAGCGCGGTCAGTTCCTCGCCCAGGGCTTTCACCCGGGGGATGTATTCGGGATAGAGTTCGCGCAGCTCGGCCAATTTGGCGGCCACGGTCTCCTTCATCTGCTCCAGGCACTGGTTGGGATGCTTCAGGCTGAAGTCCTCCAGGCGGACGCAGGCGTTGAAGTCGTACATCGGGAAGGTGTCCGTGTCGCGCTGCCGGTAGAACCAAATGTTCCACAGAAAGAGCGGGTAGGCTATCTGGGAGAACCGTTGCAGGAAGGCGGGCAGGTCCACGATGATGCGGTCGTTCAGCGTGGCTTGCACGCAGACTTCGTGCAGGCTCTCGGCGTAGCATTGGAAGCTCTCGATGGCGTAGCCGTAGGTCTGGAAGATGTAGGGACTGTTGTTTATCTTGCGCGACGTGCGGGTGGCGCCCTGCAGCAGGAAGTCGTAGTCGCTGTCCACGCAGGCGATGAGGCTGTGGCCCAGTTCCTCGGTGTTCAGCGTGTTCATCAGCACCATCTTCTTGCCCTTGGCCAGGCTGGTGGACGAGGGCAGCATCACCTGGAAGTAGCGCGTGTCGTCCTCGAACTCGGCCAGGAGCGTGCGCCAGAAGGCCACGTCGTCGTAGCTCTCCACATAGGCCACGATGCGTCTGCGTCGCTTTTTGGGGGCGAGGCGGCGGGCGGCGTCCAGGTAGGCGGAGGTCAGGTTATGTCGCAGGGTAGACATAGGCGGCGGTTATAGGGGGGTGGCTATCTCGCTCACCTCGGTCACGGCGTCCAGCCAGCCCTCCATGATGACGGCGGGCGAGTGGGTGGTGAGGATGAGTTGCAGGTTGGGGTTCAGCTCGCGTATCATGCCGATGAGCTTCTGCTGCCAGTCCACGTGGAGCGAGGCTTCCGGCTCGTCCATGAAGAGGACGCAGTGGCTGCCATCGCGCACCAGCACCGTCAGCAGGATGACCAGCATCTGCTTCTCGCCGGAAGAGAGCTTGTAGGGCGAGAGGCGTTCATCGCCTTGCAGGAAGACAATGTCGTTACATTTGCGGTCCATCTTCTTGCCCGTGTAGGCAAAGAGGCCGTCTATCAGGTCCTGGAACCTGCGCTTCGGTTCGGACAGGGCAGGGGCCTGGGCGCGTTGCTCGTCCGTGCCGCTCAGCAGCTCTATCATCCGGTTGCCCACGTTCACCTGGTAGTCCAGGTAGCGGCGTTGCAGCAGGTAGAGTTGCCAGTCCAGTTCGGAGCGCACTTCGGGGTCGGCCATGCGGGCGGTGAAGTCGCCCGTCACCAGCGGACGGTCGTAGCTGCGGATGACATCGTAGGGGATGTAGGTGGCCTGCGGGTTGTCGAAGAGGACGCGCACGCCGTTCTTCATCTCGCTCTTCACCTCGCCCGTGGTCTGTTCCAGGTAGCTGACGGAGCGGTTCAGGATGGTGGTCTTGCCCACGCCGTTGACGCCCGCCAGGATGTTGACGTCCGGGCGGAGATCCCAGGCGATGTCATAGCGGTGCCACAGTCCGTGTATCTCGATGCGGCGGATATACTTTGCTTGGATTTCCATAGTCGTCATTTCTTTAGTTCTTCATAATACGTGTCCAGCAGTTGCCGGGCAGCGGTGAACGAGGTCAGGTCGCCTTGCAGGACGCGCGCCTCCTTCTCGCCCAGCAGGGCTTCAATACGCGGGTTATGGTAGAAGCTGTCCCGCAGGTGCTCGTTGATGGTTTCGTACATCCAATACTTGCTCTGCTCGTTGCGCCGGTAGTCGAAGTAGCCGTTGGCCTTCACGAAGTCGATGTATTCATAAACCATATCCCAGATTTCCTTCACGCCCAGGTTGTAGAAGCCCGAGTAGGTTAAGACCTGGGGCGTCCAGCCGCTCTCCGGGGTGGGGAAGAGGTGCAGCGCGTTGCGGAACTGGTTGGCGGCCAGTTTGGCGCGCTCCAGGTTGTCTCCGTCGGCTTTATTGATGACAATGCCGTCCGCCATCTCCATGATGCCGCGCTTGATTCCCTGCAGTTCGTCGCCCGTGCCCGCCAGCTGGATGAGGAGGAAGAAGTCCACCATGCTGTGCACGGCCGTCTCGCTCTGTCCCACGCCCACGGTCTCCACGAAGATCTTGTCGAAGCCGGCGGCCTCGCACAGCACGATGGTCTCCCTCGTCTTGCGCGCCACGCCGCCCAGCGAGCCTGCCGAGGGGCTGGGGCGTATGAACGACTTGGGATGCACGGCCAGCCGCTCCATGCGGGTCTTGTCTCCCAGGATGCTGCCCTTGCTGCGCTCGCTGCTGGGGTCGATGGCCAGGACGGCCAGCTTGCCGCCATACTGCTCCAGCACGTGCAGGCCGAAGACGTCGATGCTGGTGCTCTTGCCGGCACCGGGCACGCCGCTGATGCCCACGCGGATGGAGGCCCCGGAGTAGGGCAGGCATTTCTCTATCACTTCCTGGGCGATGGCCTGGTGTTCGGGCCGGACACTCTCTACCAAGGTGACGGCCCGGCTGAGGATGGTGACGTCGCCCTTGATGATGCCGTCCACATAGTCCGCCACGGAGAGCTCGCGCCGTTTGTGCCGATGCTTCAGGTAGGGGTTGACGGACGCCGGTTGCTCGATGCCTGCGTTGACGGTCAGGCCTTTGTAGGTGTCGTTGTTCTCGGGATGCTCCATGGTTGAATGTAAAATTAAAAATGAATAATGAAGAATCAGGGGCGCTTCGCCGCGGTGATGTTGATTTCCATCTTCGGCCGGGCCGGGTCGTTGGTAATCATCAGTACGCGCAGGTGGCGCCGGTGGCGGCCGATGCCCCGTTTGGTGACCGTGATGCGCAGGCGGGTCGATTCGCCGGGCTGCAACACGCTCTTCTTCAGCTGCACGCCCACGGCGGGGTGGAATACCTGCAGCTTGTTGATATGCAGGGGCGACTTGCCCGTGTTGGTCACCGTTACGTCTGCCTTGGCCTTACGCTTGTGTGCCAAGACTTCGCTCAGGTCTATCCGGTCCATGGAGAGGCTGACGGCGGGCGCTTGGGCCAGTTCCGCCTCCGACAGGCCGGAAAAGTCGGGCAGCAGCACGGCGGAGAGAGGCAGCTCGTTCTCCTCGCCCACCTTGTCACCCGTGAAGCGCGAGAGGTAGACCGAGGTCTGCGTCAGGCCCAGGTCGGTCAGCCGCTCCGTGTCGAGGGTCAGGCGGATGACGCCCTTCTCGCCGGGTTGCAGGACGGCAGGCTCGGCCTCGGCCGTCAGATAGGGTGGCAGGTGCATCAGTATGGGCTCGTAGGCTTGGCCGGAGAGATTGGCTACGCCTAGTTGCAGGGTGGGGCGCTCGCCGTGATGTGCGTCGGGGAAGTCGAGGGCGTCGCGGTCCAGGCGGATGTCCCCGATGAGATAGGGATGCGTGCGGCTGAAGTCCCTGACCTCGCGTACCACCTCGCCGCTCAGGTTCAGGTAGACCACGTGTGGCTCGGCGTTGGTGAAGACGGCCACCGATTTATAAAAATGTCCCAGTGCCTCGGCGTCGAAGGTCACGCGGATAGTTCCTTTTTCGCCCGGGGCGATGGGGCTTTGCGTCCATTGGGCCACGGTGCAGGCACAATCCGGTTCCACCTCGCTCAGCACCAGGGGCCGGTCGCCCGAATTGGTGATGACATATTCCGCCGTGACGGGTTGTTTCCATTCGATCTGGCCGAAGCGGTGTTCCTCGGTGTTCGAAGTGAAGCGGGCCTGCGCGGCGGCGGTTCCCGTCCAGCAAGCCGTTGCGTATAAGAGGATTAAAAGTCTTTTCATCGTTTCTGTCTGATTAGCCCTACAAAAGTAGGGATTTCCGACGAAAAAGCCTAATATAGGGGGCGGCAAAATCGGCCTTTTTGCTGCTTTCGGGCAGGGATATGGCTGTGTCTGTACGCGGGTATCGCCGCTCGTGCTCGCGGATACCGCTGCTCGTGCTCGCGGGAGCCGACGAATCCGGCCCTCGGAATCTGCTCTCGCGGACATTGTTGCAGTGAAAAAAGCGGGAAAAGGCTTGCGCCGTTCGGCGAAATAGTCTATCTTTGCCACGTTTTGTTCCGCATCGGTCCGTCCGGGCCGTCGGATGAAAAGGGAATCGGGTGCAAATCCCGGACAGTCCCGCTGCTGTGAGCTTCCGCAAAAGGGTGTGTCAAAACACTTGCAGCCACTGTCTTTCCGAAAGGAGGGACGGGAAGGCGACATACCTTGGGAGCGAGTCAGAAGACCTGCAAAACGAAGTCGAAAAACCGTCCGTTCGAGGAAAGCGGCCGGCATACATTATTTATTAGCTGATAGCAGTCTTGGATTGTTTATGAAGGGAAGAATGTGGGCGCGGTTGTGCTGCGTCGGTTTCTTTGCGATGGCGGCAGCTTCGTCCGTGGCCCAGGTGGTGGCGGATTCGGTGCGCCATATAGACGAGGTAACCGTGACGGCCCGCCGCCTGACCAACAAAGTCTCGTCTGCCGTACCTGTGCAGGTAATGACCGGACAGGACATCAGCCAGCTGGGCATCCAGAACATGGCCGATGCCGTGCGACGGTTTGCGGGAGCCAATGTGCGCGACTATGGCGGCATCGGCGGCCTGAAGACCGTGTCCGTGCGCAATATGGGGGCGGCCCATACGGCGGTCAGCTACGACGGCGTGACGGTCAGCAACTGCCAGGCGGGTCAGATAGACATCGGCCGCTTCTCGCTGGACAATGTGTCCCTTCTTTCGCTGAGCATTGGTCAAGGCGAGGACTTGTTGCAGTCGGCGCGTCACTATGCCTCGGCGGGCGTGCTGAGCATCGAGACGGAGAAGCCGCACTTCGACGACGGCCGGCCGTCTGCCTTCCGGGTTCGGGTGCGGGGCGGCTCCTTCGGCTACGTCACCCCTTCCGTGCGCTGGTGGCAACGCGTGGGGCGGCGTACGCGTCTCTCCGTGGACGGCACCTTCATGCGGGCCGACGGCAACTATCCCTTTACGCTGGTCAACGGGAAGTACGTCACGCAGGAACGACGGAATAATTCCGCCATCCACTCCTGGCAAGGCGAAGCCAATCTGTATCATACCTTTACCGACGGCAGCGAGCTGGACGTAAAAGGCTACTATTACTATTCGGAGCGTGGATTGCCCGGGGCGGTGACGCTGTACAATCCCATCTCGCGGGAGAAGCTATGGGACAAGAACGGATTTGCGCAGGTGCGCTACCGGAAGACTTTTAACGACAAATGGAGTCTGCAGGCCCGCGGCAAGTATAACTACGGTTGGAACCGGCTGGAGGACCGGGGCAAGCAATATGAATCGGGAGTGACCCGCACCACCCACCGGCAGGATGAATACTACTTGTCTGCTACGGTGCTCTATCGTCCGCTGGACGGCTTGTCGTTCTCGTTGGCGCAGGATGGGTTCATCAACAAACTGGAAAGCACGTTGCCCGATTGTCCTTTCCCCACGCGTTATACCGCTTTGTCCGCTTTGAATGCCCGCTACCGGTGGAATGCCCTGACGCTGAATGCTTCGCTGATATATACCTATGTGGATGAACAGGTAGAGGCGGGCGAGGCGCCGGAGAACTTCCAACGCCTGGCTCCTTCGGCCTCCCTCAGCTGGCAACCCTGTCCGGAGGAGCAATTCTTTGTGCGCCTGCTGTATAAGAGCACGTTCCGGATGCCCACCTTCAATGATTTGTATTATTTTCAGTTGGGCAACCGCAGCCTCCGTCCGGAGAAAGCCAATGAATACAATGTAGGCTTGGCGTGGAGCCGTTCGTCGTGGCTGGCTTTCGACTATGTGTCGCTGACCCTGGACGGCTACTACAACGATGTGACGGATAAAATCGTAGCTTTCCCCACGACGTATGCCTGGCGCATGGCCAATTTCGGTACTGTACATGCGTGGGGGATAGACGCCACACTGGCCACGGCCATCCCGCTCGGGCGGAAAATAAATCTGGTGCTGTCCGGAGGATATACCTGGCAGAAAGCCATCGACCTGTCCGACCCGACGGCGAAAAACTATCGGGAGCAACTGCCCTACACGCCTGTGCACAGTGGCAATGGATCGGCCATTGTAGAGACGCCTTGGTTGCACGTCGGCTATTCGTTGGTGGGCGTGAGTGAACGTTATTGCCTGGCACAGAATATCCCGGAAAACCGGATAGACGGTTATCTGGAGCAGACATTGACCTTGTCGCGTTCGTTCTCCTTCAAGCGTTGCAGGCTTTCGCTGCAGGCGGAGCTGGTAAACCTGACGGACGAACAGTATGATGTGATCAAGTATTACCCCATGCCCGGCCGCTCGTGGCGGTTGAGCGGAACCTTGGAGTTTTGAGCTATAGCGTAATGAACATGAAACTATAATCCTTTAACTGATAAATTTTATGCGAGTAAGAAGTTTATTTTATGGCATGCTGTGCATGCTGGCTTTGGGTGCCTCGTTTGCATCTTGTAGTGATGATGACAATGAAGAGCCGTGGGACGATAGCGGTTCCACGGTGACCTTGCCCCGCGAGCGGGTCTATATCCTGAATGAGGGTACGATGGGGTATAACAACGCTACCCTCGCCTTCTATGCGCCGAACGGTGATGCCGATTTCATTGCGGATATTTATAAGAAGCAGAACGAAGGTGCCTCGTTGGGCGACACGGGGCAGGACATGCTGGAGTACAACGGTGCCATCTATGTTTCCGTGTATCGTTCCAACTATCTGGCCAAACTGAACGCTGCCGGTGTGGAGCAGGCGCGCATCTCTTTTGCGGACGATGCTGACTTGTCCGGTGGCATCCGTTACCTGGCTGCCGAGGACGGCTACATCTACGCTTCCTTCTATGGCGGCGTGGTGGCCAAGATCAATGCCAATACTTTGCAGGTGGAGAACAAGCTGACCGGCCAGGGCTCCAATCTGGAGGGCGTGGCCATTGAGAACGGCCGGCTGTATGTGGCCAATTCCTACACGGTCACTCCCGAAGGTAGTTATGTGTATCACACGGATGTGTTTGTGATAGACCTGCGCACCTTCACGCGGACTGCCACGCTGACAGTGGTGCAGAATCCCAACATGATGCTGGAAGAGGACGACCGTGTCTACCTGATCTCCTGGGACTACAGCCGCGAGCAGTATGTGCTGCAGCTGATCGACCCGCTGCAAAACAATAAGGTCACGGAACTGGGCTACGCCTCGCACGTGGCTGCCAATGACGATGTCCTCTATGTAGTGGATTCGCGCGTGGATTACTCCAACTGGCCTGAAACGTCTGCCAACAACACCTTCTATACGTACAATGTAAGTACAAGTACCAAGAACGACGCCTCTTTCCTGAAGAATGCGCCCGCAGAACTGGCTACGGAAGTTGTGTATATGATAGAGGTGAATGATGATAACGGCGACATCTACATCGGTACTACCGGACACAGCAACCAGAACGGCAATATCTACCGCTTCCGCGCCGACGGAACATTTGTAGAGAAGTTCGACTGTGGCGGCCAGAATCCGAAAACAGCCATCTTCATGGACTAAACACAGGGAATGCGACATAGTAGTTATTTATTTGTAATGGTAGGTTGGGCTTTGTTCCTCGTCGCCTGTGGCGGGAGGGGCAAAGCCTCTTTGTCTTTGGCCGGGGGCGACACCTTGTCTTTGCGCCATGCCGAGAATCTGGTGATGGTGGACTACCCGGACTATACGGTGGCGACCCTCCGCAATCCGTGGGACACGCTGCGGACGCTGCACACCTACGTGCTGGTGTCCAAAGACAAGCCTTTGCCGGACAATCTGCCGGAGGGGACGGTGGTACGGACACCATTGTCCAAGTCACTGGTCTATTCTTCCGTGCATTGCGGACTGCTGGCTGACCTGGGTGTGGCCGATGCCATCGGAGGTGTGTGCGACTTGCGCTACATCAATCTGCCCCAAGTCGTCGAACGGCATGCGCAAGGAAAGATCGTAGATTGTGGAGTCGGCATGGACCCTGACATCGAGCGCGTCATCCAGTTGCACCCCGATGCCATTCTGCTCTCGCCTTTTCAGAACAGCAACGGCTATGGGCGTATAGGTCGGCTGGAAATCCCCCTGGTAGAATGTGCCGACTATCTGGAGACTTCTGCTTTGGGCCGTGCCGAGTGGATGCGCTTCTACGGTCGCCTGTATGGCGTGGCGGAGCGGGCAGACAGCCTGTTTGCTGAGATTGAAGGGCGTTACCGGCAGCTGAAGTTCAGGGCTTCGCTCTCGTCGGTCTCCCTGTCCGTGTTCGGCGACATGAAGTACGGCTCGGTGTGGTACGTGCCGGGCGGACGCAGCCCCATGGGGCGGCTCTATGACGATGCGTGCGGTCGTTATGTCTTTGCCGACGAAGCTACCAGCGGTTCCCGGCCCCTCTCCTTTGAGGCGGTGTTCGACCGGGCGCACGAAGCCGACGTCTGGCTCATCAAGTATAACCGCGACCGCGACCTGACCTACGCCGACCTGGAGGCTGACTATGCGGGCTATGCCGAGTTCAAGGCATTCAAGCAGCGTCATATCTACGGCTGCAACACGGCTCGCGTGAATTTCTACGAGGAGACGCCCTTCCACCCGGACTACCTCTTGTCCGACCTGATACAGATTCTGCATCCGGAGTTGGGCGGTTTGGGCGGATTGCGTTACTTTTGCAAGCTGAAAGACGAGTGAGATGACCAAGACTGTCCGACATATCTTCCTGCTGGGGCTGCTGATTGGAGTACTTTTTGTGGCCAATCTGCTGGTGGGCTCCGTGTCCATTCCTGCGGGGGAGGTTTTCCGCATCCTGATGGGGGAGGATGTCGGGCGGGAGAGTTGGCGCTATATCGTGTGGGAAGCGCGGTTGCCTCAGGCTTTGACCGCAATGCTTGCGGGCAGTGCGTTGGCGGCGTGTGGTTTACTTTTGCAGACGGCTTTCCGCAATCCGCTGGCGGGTGCTTCTGTCTTGGGTGTCAATTCCGGTGCCGGCCTGGGGGTAGCGGTGGTAATGCTACTGCTGGGCGGCAGCATCGCGGCGGCCGGTTTCAGTTTTTCCGGCTTTTTCTCCGTATTGACGGGTGCTTTTGTGGGTGCCATGGCGGTGATGGCACTTATCCTGTTCTTCTCTACGCTGGTCAGGAGTAATGTGATGCTGCTCATCATTGGCTTGATGGTGGGCTATCTGGTTTCGTCCGTGGTCTCATTGCTCAATTTCTTCTCTACGGCAGAGGGCGTGCAGTCTTATATGGTGTGGGGAATGGGCAATTTTGGCGGTGTATCCCTGCGGCAACTCCCCGCTTTCGTATCGGTCGTTCTCCTGGGATTGGCAGGTGCTTTGTTGTTGATAAAGCCCCTGAATGCTTTGCTTTTGGGCGAACGCTATGCCGAGAATCTGGGCGTGCGGGTTCGTCGGGTGCGTCATGCGTTGCTGGCGGTGGTGGGCGTCCTGACGGCGGTGACCACGGCTTTTTGCGGGCCTGTCCTGTTCATCGACCTGGCTGTACCGCACATCGCCCGTCTGCTGTTGCGGACGGCTAACCATCGGGTGCTGTTGCCTGCCACGATGATGACCGGAGCGGCGGTGGCTTTAGCTTGCAACTTGGTTTGTGTCTTGCCGGGCGAGGCAGGGCTGATTCCCTTGAATGCCGTCACTCCACTCATCGGAGCGCCTATTGTTATTTATGTCATTGTCAGCCAGCGGCATATAAGGTAGCCCGTATCTTATTTGATTTACGTCAATCCATTGTGTCGGGCATTTCCCTACATTTGCACCGGTATTAGTTTTAATGAATTAAAAAGATTGGGAACTATGAATTTGCCGGAAGAACCGATGATGCTCTACAGCTTCATCAATATGAAATTGCGTGATTCTTATCCTTCGCTGGATGCTCTCTGCGAGGACCTGAACGTGGAAAAGGATGACATTGTGCGGAAGCTTAAGACTGTAGGCTTCGAGTACAATCCTGACAAGAACAGATTCTGGTGATTTGCGGGCCGGTTCCTGCAAATAGGTAAAGAAAGCCAATTGCCTTCGTCGGGCAGTTGGCTTTTTTTGCTGTTTACCGTTGGCTGTCAGCTCCGACGGTCCAGGTATTCTTGGAAGGCTTGCTTGTAGCTGTCGCTGATGGGGATATACGTTTTGCCAAAGACGATGCGGCCACGGTCGATGACACGTATCTTGTCCTTGCGGACGATGTAGGAGCGGTGGACACGGATGAACTGCGAGGCAGGCAAGAGGTCTTCCATCGCCTTCATGCTCATCAGCGAGAGGATGGGCTTGGGATTGTCTTCCTCATAGATCTTGATATAGTCTTTCAGCCCTTCCACGTATATGATCTTACGCAGTTCTATTTGTACCAGCTTGTATTCGCTCTTCACGAAGATGCTGTCTATCTCTTCGTCTTTGGCAGTGGCGGTTTGCGACCGTTCGAACCAGTGCAAGGCCTTGTCTGCCGCGTGGAGGAAGTCCACGTAGGAGATGGGCTTCAGCAGGTAGTCCAGCGCATTGACCTTGTAGCCGTCCAGCGCATATTGGTCGAAGGCGGTGGTGAAGACGATGCGCGTGTCCGGCGGTAGCATCTTCGAGAATTCCAGTCCGTTCAGTTCGGGCATCTGTATATCGAGGAATACCAGGTCAGCTTGCCGCTCGGGCAATTCTTTCATGGCCTGCACGGCGCTGGAGTATTTCCCGGTCAGTTCCAGGAAAGGCGTTTTCCGGACGTAGCTCTCCAATAAATCCAATGCCAACGGTTCGTCGTCTACTATTGCACATTTCATAACTTCTCCTTGGTTTGTATGGTTAATACGGAATGATATACCTTCTTATCCTCGCTGACGCCCTGCTGCCAGGTGTAGCGGCCGGGATAGGACAGCTCCAACCGTTTCCGGACCTGCTCCAGGCCGATGCCGCTCCCGCTCTTGTCCGCGTCGGTCTTGGGATGATAGCTGTTGGTGATGTCGCAACGAATTTCCCCTTCCTCCTCGTTGAACAGAATGCGGATAAAGCTTGGTTCTGTAGGCGAGATGCCGTGTTTGAACGCGTTCTCGATCAATGAAATGAAGATGAGCGGTGCGATGGGCGTCCGGCTGTCGGCCGGGATGTCGAAGCGTGTCTCTACTTGGACATTCTTTGCCAGGCGGATGCGCATCAGCTCGATGTAGTTGCGGATGAAGTCCATCTCCTTGTTCAGCGGAACGGTCTGCTGCTGGTTCTCGTAGAGCACGTGGCGGAGCAGGCGGCTCAGCTCCTGCACGGCGGCCTGAGCCTTGTCCGCATCGAAGGCGATGAGGGCGTAGATATTGTTCAGCGTGTTCAGCAGGAAGTGGGGATTGAGCTGGCTGCGCAGGTTCTTCAGCTCGGCTTCCGTGCGGCTCTTCTCCGCCTCGCGGCGTGCGTCCTCTATCTGTGCCCAGCGCTTGCTGAGGCGGATGGCTGCGCTCAGTCCCACCGTGAGAACCATGGAGAAGGCATCGCGGGCTACGAACAGCCACTTGGGAGGCCCGTCGTGGTGAGGGCGGGACTGACGGGCCTGCTCCAGGTGGAAGATGTACTCCTGCCAACCGTAGGCTCCGACCATCACCGCTGCAATCAGTACTATATTATATAGAATGTATTGCCTCGTCCGGCCGGTGAAGAGAAAGCGCGGGATGAGCAGGAAGTAATTGACGTAGAAGACCACCAGGAACGACAGTGGCACGATACACCCGTGGCGCAGATAGTCCGGCCACGTGATGTTGAACCCGCTGCGGCTCATCATCAGGAACGGAAAGCCGAACACGATGCCCCAGCCGATGACGTGGATGGCGATTTCCACGAAACGCAGATGTGTGGACGTATGCTTCATACGGCAAATATACGCATTATTTCCTTTACTCGTAGCGGATGGCCTCGATGGGGTCCAGTTGTGCCGCCTTCTTGGCCGGATACCAGCCGAAGAACACGCCCGTCACCGTGCAGACGGCAAAGGACAGGAAGACGCTCCAGGCCTGGATATAGATGGGCCAATGCGCCACGTTCTTCACGATGAATGACGCCCCGCAGCCGATCACGACGCCTATCAGTCCGCCCGTGATGCTGATGAGGATGGCTTCTATCAGGAACTGTGCCAGGATGTCGATGCCCCGGGCGCCGACGGACATGCGCAGGCCTATCTCCCGCGTGCGCTCCGTGACCGACACGTACATGATGTTCATGATGCCGATGCCGCCCACCACGAGCGAGATACCCGCGATGCAGGCCAGCAACGTCGTCATCAGGTCCGTGGTGCTGTTCAGCATCGAGCTGAGCTCCTGTTGCGAACGGATGGTGAAGTCGTCCTCCTCGTCCTCCTGCAGCTTATGGTTGCGGCGCAGCAGGGTGGTGATTTCGTCCGTGGCATAGTCCGTCATATCCTCGCTCAGCGCGGAGGCGAAGATGCCCTCCAGGTAGGTCTGGGCCAGCAGTCGCTTCATCACGGTGGTGTAGGGCGCCAGCACGATGTCGTCCTGGTCCATGCCCATGGAGTTGTAGCCCTTCGCCTTGAGGACGCCCACCACGCGGAAGGGCACCTGGTTGAAGCGGATGACACGACCCACCGGGTCCTGCCCGTCGGGGAAGAGGTTTTCCACGATGGTCTGTCCGATGACGCAGACCTTGGCCGACACCTGTATGTCTGCCTCGGTGAACATCTCGCCCTGCTCCACCGAGAGCTGGCGGATGTCCAGGTATTCCGTCCCCACGCCGCTGATGCTGCTGGGATAGTTGTTGTTGCCGGCGATGAGTTGCCCGCTACTGCTGACGTTGGGGCTGACGGCGGAGAGGAAGTTGGTCTCGTCGCGCAGGGTCTCGTAGTCCGTCAGCTTCAGCGTCTGCATCTCGCTGGGGTCCATGCGCACGCCGCCGCGCCGTTCGCCGCCGGGGTGCACCATGATGATGTTCGAGCCCATCTCGCTGATCTGGGCCTGGATGCTGCGCTTCGAGCCTTGGCCGATGGCCAGCATCGTGATGACCGACGCCACGCCGATGATGATGCCCAGCATGGTGAGGAAGGCGCGCAACTTGTTGTTGGCCAGGGCGCGCAGGGCTATCTTGAAGAGGTTGGTTCCGTTCATGATTCTATAGTGGTTAGTGTTTGGCTATAAGTGTTGACAGGCCCGGAAGTCCGCAGAGACGTCAGGCCCAGGCCTGCGAGGTGTGACGAAAAAGCCTTATTCGTCCTGCGAAAAAGCCTTTTTGGTCATACGAATAAGCCTTATCCGTTGTGCGAAAAAGCCTTATTCGTCGGTCTAAAAAGCTTTCTTGGTCACTCCTTTCTGCTCCTTGGAGCTTGCCGGGCAGGGGCATTGTGCATGCTTTAGTCGTCCTCATTCTTCGGCAGTGCGGCCAGAGCCTCCGCCGCGGAGAGGATGTTGGGATTCTGTTTGTCCTCGATGACATGGCCGTCGCGCAGGCGGATGTTCCGGCTGCTGTATTGGGCGATGTCCGGGTTGTGCGTCACGAAGATGAGGGTGCGCCCCTCGCGGTGCAACTGCTGGAAGAGGACCAGAATCTCGAACGAGGTGCGCGTGTCCAGGTTGCCCGTTGCCTCGTCCGCCAGGATGACGGCGGGGTTGTTCACCAGGGCACGGGCGATGGCCACACGCTGCATTTGTCCGCCGGACATCTGGTTGGACTTGTGCTCCAGTCGGTCGCCCAGTCCCACCGCCACAAGGGCGTCCACGGCGCGTCGGCGTCGCTCGGCAGCGCTGACGGCGGGATTGTACATCAGCGGCAGCTCCACGTTCTCCACTGCCGTGGTCTTGGGCAGGAGGTTGTAGTTTTGGAAGACGAACCCGATCTTGCGGTTGCGCAGGATGGCCCGTTGCGACTTCGACATGGTGCGCACGCTGATGCCGTCCAGCAGATACTCCCCGCTGGTGGGGGTGTCCAGGCAGCCCAGCGTGTTCAGCAGGGTCGATTTGCCCGAGCCGCTCGTGCCCATGATGGTGACGAACTCGCCCTCGCAGATGGAGAACGAGACGCCGCGCAGGGCATGTACCGTCTCATCGCCCACCTGGAAGTTGCGGCGGATGTCGTGTAGTTCGATGACAGTCTTGCTCATAGCTGGTAATTTCCTAATTTTACTCTTTCTTCTTGTTCTTGTTTCTGTCCGGAGGTCCCGGTGCGAAGGGGCTGCGCTCTATGTCTCCCTGCATCTCCATTTGTGCGGGTGCGCCGCCGAACTGTGCATCGGCAATGACCGTTGCGCCCTCGTCGATGCCGGCAAGGATTTCCGTATAGGTGCCGTTCGTGATGCCTGTCCGCACGGGGTGGGCCGTGAAGGTGTTGCCCTCGCGCGTCCAGAGTTTGTGCTCGCCTTCGCAGTCGTTAATCACGGCTCCCTTGCCCACGATGGGTTCCACGGGGTTGAAGCGCAGGGCTTTGGCGGGCACGGCCAGCACGCCGGGCTTGTCCAGCGTGTAGATGGTGATGTTTGCCGTCAGGCGCGGCTTCAGTTTCAGGTCGGGGTTGGGGGCGGAGATGACCACTTCATACGTCACCACCGTGCTGCTCGAGGTGGAGGTGCTGCTGGCATCGCTCGATTCGCCCAGACGCACCTGCGTCACCTGCCCCGTGAAGGTCTGGCCGGGATAGGCATCCACGGAGAACTCCACGCGCTGGCCTTCTTCCACACCGCCTATGTCGGCTTCGTCCACATCGGCCACTACCTGCATCTGCGTCAGGTCGGCGGCGATGGTGAAGAGTGTCGGGGTCTCGAAGCCCGAGGCAACGGTCTGCCCCTCTTCCACGTCCTTGCTGATGACCACCCCGTCGATGGGTGCGGTGATGGTGGCGTAGCTCAGGTTGCGCTCCGCTTTCTCCAGGGCCGCCTTGCTGCTGTCATACTGGCTTTTGGCGCGGCGGTAGTCGTAGAGGCTCTGCTCGTAGTCCGTGTCGCTGATGAGCTGCTTGTCGTGCAGGCCCTTGTTGCGGCGGTAGAGGCTCTCCTGGTATTCATACTCCGCCTTGGCGCCGTCATACGTGGCTTGTGCCGAGGCCAGGTCGCTCTCCAGGGTCACTTTATCCATCTCGGCGATGAGTTGTCCCTGCTTGACCACGGTGTTGTAGTCCACGTAAATCTTGTCAATGATGCCGCTGACTTGCGTGCCCACTTCGACTTCGGTCACCGGTTCGATGGTGCCTGTGGCGGTCACGAAGTTGGAGATGTCCTGGTGGCTTACCACGGCGGTCTCGTACTTCACCTCCTGCTTCTTGGTGCCACCGGAGAAAGCCCAGACGGCTATGCCGGCCACGATGACGAGGACGGCGATGATGAGGATGATTTTCTTTTTGTTCATATTCGTATGGCTAAATGATGATTTTTAGTTCAGTTGGGGGGATTCTCCTTGATAGAACCGCAACAGGCCGGCATTGAGCAGGGCCATGTACTTGGCTTGTAGCAAGGATTGCTGGGCATTGAGCAGGTTGTTCTTCTCCGTCAGCAGATCCACGGTGTTCTTCATGCCTGCGTTGAATTGTTCGCTCACCAGGTCATAGCTGGCCTGTGCGCTTTTCACCTGTTGGGTTGCCGCATCGTATTGCTGTTGGGCGCTGCGGGCATCGAGCCAATAACTTTCGATGGTGCGGTACAATTCCTTCTGCCGGTCCAGTAAGTCCAGTTGGCTGGTCTGTTTCTGCAGCTTCGCCTTGTTCACTGCGCTCTTGGTCTGCCGCCGGTCGAAGAGGGGGATGCTCAGCGTAACGCCCAGTGAGTTGTTCCAGTTCTGCTTGATTTGCTCCGTGAAGGTGAAATCGTTTCCATTCGCATTGGTGCTGCCGATGCCGGCCGTCAGGCTGATGCTGGGGATATACCCTGCACGCGCTACCTTGATGCCCAGGTCGGCTGCCTCGATGTTCAGCTTTCCGGACTCTATTTCCGGGCGTAAGGCCAGGGCCATGCGATAGACATCCTCTTTGGCGGGCAGGGGAGTGAGTACATCGACGTCCTCCAGCTGCGGCATGTCCAGTACCATTTCGTACGCGCCGTCCAGTTCCAACAGTTGTTTCAGTTGCAGGCGATAGTCCTGCAGGGTAGCCTTGGCGGTCACCACTTGGTAATTATCGCTGCTTACCTGCGCTTCCAGTTGCGCCAGATCCGCACGGCTCAGGCTGCCGGCCTCCATCAGTTGGCGTCCCCGTTCGTAGGTGGCGCGGCTCACCTCCAGGGTGCCCTCGTTCACCTTCACGGCCTCGGCGGCGTAGAGGATTTGCATATACAGTTGCAGGATGTTCTCCTGGATGCTGTTCTCGCTTTCCGTTATGGCCAGTCGGGCGATGCGCTCGTTCAGCTTCTGTTGCCTGATGCCGTTGACACGACTTCCGCCGTTGAACAAGGTCCAGTTGGCGTCGATGCCGTAAGAACCATTGTACGAGGTCTTACTTTGGCTTGTGGTGATATTGTCGCCGCTGATGATGGTGCCGTTGTTGGTGTTCGGCCGGTTCACGATGCGTTGGCTGACGCTTCCGCTCAGAGCCGGAAACCATTCGGCTTTGGCGGTCTTCACATCCTCGGCCGTGCTTTCGGCGTTGATGCGGTTGCGTCGGATGGTGATGTTGTGCGCCTTTGCATACTCTATGCATGTCTGCAGGTCCCATCGGTCGGGCAGGGTCAGGGTGTCTCCCGGAGTCGCTTGTACTGTTTCTTGGGCCCACAAGTTCGCACAGCCCAGGAAGAGGCAGGCGGTTGCCATCAATCTTTTTACCTTTTTCATACAATTGCTTTTATCCGTTTCTAATGATTCGTGCCACAAAGTAAGCCCACTTCTTCGTTTCCGGCAAAAAGAATGGATGCAAGGGACGATTTCCCCGCCTATTCCCTCTTTTCTGTCGATGAATCCGGAAATCGGGCGACCCAAGAAAAAAGTAGGAGTTTTATGCCGCTTTTCCAAAAGAATTTCCTATCTTTGGAAGAAGCAAAGTTCCCGTCGCAAGGGAAAGTGCCGCATCAACCTGATTATTAACCTTTAAAGCAACTGAAGTATGTTTAACTCATTCGGAAACATCCTCCGCCTTACCACTTTTGGGGAATCGCACGGCAAGGCCATCGGAGGCGTAATAGACGGATTTCCCTCCGGTGTCACCATCGACATGGACTTTGTTCAAGCGGAACTGAATCGCCGGCGCCCGGGCCAGTCGCGCATCACTACTTCGCGTTCAGAAGATGACAAGGTGGAATTCCTGTCCGGCATCTTTGAAGGAAAAACAACGGGCAGCCCCATCGGCTTCTTGGTTTGGAACAAGAATCAACACTCCAGTGACTATAGCGAGATGCAGAGCACCTACCGCCCCTCGCACGCCGACTATACCTACAAACTGAAATACGGCATCCGCGACTATCGTGGAGGCGGACGTTCTTCGGCCCGCGAAACCATCTCGCGTGTCGTGGGAGGTGCCTTGGCCAAGATTGCCCTGCGTCAACTGGGCGTCAGCATCCGGGCATACACCTCGCAGGTAGGCCCCATCAAGCTGGAAGATAATTATACTGCCTACGACTTGGACCAGATTGAAACCAATCCCGTGCGTTGTCCGGATCCAGCCAAGGCCCAGGAAATGGAGGACTACATTTATAAGATAAAGGAAGAGGGAGATACCATAGGCGGTGTGGTGACCTGTGTCATCCAAGGTTGCCCCATCGGCTTGGGTCAGCCGGTCTTCGGCAAGTTGCAATCTGCCCTGGCTTCCGGTATGCTGAGCATCAATGCGGCCAAGGCTTTCGAATATGGCGAAGGCTTCCGGGGCCTGAAGATGAAAGGGTCGGAGCAGAATGACGTATTCTACAACAATGCCGGGCGTATTGAGACACGTACCAATCATTCCGGCGGCATCCAAGGCGGTATCAGCAACGGGGAAGATATTTATTTCCGCGTGGCCTTCAAGCCTGTGGCCACCGTGCTGATGGAGCAACACACCGTGAACATCGACGGACAAGACACCACGCTGAAAGCCCGCGGACGTCACGATCCCTGCGTCCTGCCCCGTGCCGTGCCCATCGTGGAGGCCATGGCCGCACTGACCATATTGGACTTCTACCTGATTGACCGGATGACGCAACTCTGATAATTCACTTATTATGATTAGAGACTATATCACCCAAAACGAACCGCGGATGCTGGACGAGTTGTTCAGCCTTATCCGCATTCCCAGTATCAGCGCTAAGCCCGAACATAAGGACGATATGCTGGCCTGTGCCCAACGCTGGCGCCAACTCTTGCTGGAGGCAGGAGCAGATGAAGCCCACGTGATGCCCTCGGCCGGCAACCCCGTGGTTTTTGCCCAAAAGACGGTGGACCCTTATGCCAAGACTGTTTTGGTCTATGCTCACTACGATGTGATGCCTGCCGAACCGCTGGAACTCTGGAAGAGTGCCCCCTTTGAACCCGAAGTACGCGACGGCCGCATTTGGGCACGCGGAGCGGACGATGACAAAGGGCAATCGTTCATTCAAGCCAAGGCTTTTGAATACCTGGTGAAGAACGGGGAATTGAAAGTAAACGTGAAGTTCATTTTCGAAGGGGAGGAAGAGATTGGTTCGCCCAGTTTGGAAGCCTTTTGCCGGGATCACAAGGATCTGCTGAAGGCGGATATCATCCTCGTGTCCGACACCAGTATGCTGGGAGCCGACCTTCCTTCGCTGACCACCGGCTTGCGTGGCTTGGCCTATTGGGAGATCGAAGTGACGGGTCCCAACCGTGACCTTCACTCAGGGCACTTCGGCGGAGCGGTGGACAATCCCATCAATGTGCTCTGTAAACTGATAGCCCGACTGACGGACGAGGACGGACGCATCACCGTCCCAGGCTTCTATGACGACGTGGAGGAGGTACCGCAGGAAGAGCGAGACATGATTGCCCGTATTCCCTTTGATGAAGAGAAGTATAAGCAGGCCATCGGCGTGAAGGCTTTGTTTGGCGAGAAAGGCTACAGCACTCTCGAGCGCAACAGTTGTCGTCCGTCATTCGATGTCTGCGGCATCTGGGGCGGCTATACGGGCGAAGGCGCCAAAACGGTGCTACCCTCCAAAGCCTATGCCAAGGTGTCTTGTCGGCTGGTACCGCATCAGGATCACGAGAAGATTTCCCGGCTGTTGGCAGAGCATATACTTGCTATCGCCCCGGACACGGTGCAAGTAAAGGTAACACCCCTGCACGGCGGACAAGGTTATGTCTGTCCCATCTCCCTGCCGGCTTACCGGGCTGCAGAGGCAGGTTTTGAGAAAGCCTTTGGCAAGAAACCTTTAGCGGTGCGCCGGGGTGGAAGCATCCCCATTATCTCTACCTTCGAGCAGGTATTGGGCATCAAAACCGTGCTGATGGGCTTTGGCCTGGAAAGCAACGCCATCCATTCGCCCAACGAGAATATACCGTTGGATATCCTGCGTAAAGGCATGGAAGCGGTAGTGGAATTCTATCGGATTTATTCCACCTTATAAAAATAGTTTATCCCTCCCCGAACGGCTTACGGAATGTGCATCCATTTCTCCACTCAGAGCACCCGTAAGCCGTTTTTCCTTTAATGATTGTTCCTTTGCCACATAGGGGGCACGGTTGTCCCACCAGGGAATCATCGGCCGGCGCAAACTTCTTGGACGTACGCTTCCGAGGCTCTTTCTTCGGCTTGTCGGCGGATTTCTCTTTCGGAGCAGCAGACTTCCCTTTTGCGGGCTTTGCCGGTGCGGGCGCCTCTACGGTGATGCGCCGGTTGCTGGAATCAGCCAAGACGTTGGCCACAATCTCACGCACCATCTGCTTCAGCTCTTCCAGAAACTGGGCGGCGTTGTAAGTCCGCTTCTCTATCTCGCGCAATTTTTTCTCCCAAATGCCGGTCAGCTCGGCCGATTTCAGCAATTCTTCGTGGATCGTCTGAATCAGCTCCACGCCTGTAGGAGTGGCAATCAGCGTCTTGCGCTCTTTGCGGATATAATTGCGTTTGAACAGGGTCTCTATGATGGCTGCGCGGGTAGACGGACGGCCGATGCCGTTCTCTTTCAAGGCATCGCGCAACTCGTCGTTGTCCACCAGCTTGCCTGCCGTTTCCATGGCGCGTAGCAGGGTGGCTTCCGTATAAGGTTTAGGGGGTTGCGTCCACTTTTCCACCAGGTCGGGTACGTGTGGTCCGCTTTCCCCTTTCACGAAAGCCGGCAATACGCGGTCGGCTTCACCACTCTCCTTATCGTCTTTGTCCTCCGCAGCGGTGGCCGATGCGGCAGGCGTGGCAAAGATGACCCGCCAACCCGGCTCCAGAATCTGTCGTCCCGTAGCCTTGAACTCAATACCGCCTGTTTCACCCAAAACGGTGGTGGTGGCAAACTTGCAATCCGGATAGAACACCGCGATGAAACGGCGTGCAATCAAGTCGAACACCCGGCGCTCCATGTCTGTCAGGTTAACCGGGGGCTGTCCCGTAGGAATGATGGCATGATGGTCCGTCACCTTGGAGTTGTCGAAAACCTTCTTCGACTTGGGCAACGGTTGACCGTCCATGGATGCCGTAAAAGTTTCATAGCCGCGCAATCCTTTCAGGATACCCGGGCACTTGGGGTAAATATCGTCACTCAGGAAGGTGGTGTCTACGCGAGGATAAGTGGCCACCTTTTTCTCGTAGAGGGACTGGATAAGTTTCAGCGTCTCGTCGGCGGAATAAGAAAATTTCTTGTTGCATTCCACCTGGAGGGAAGTCAGGTCAAACAAACGCGGAGGAGCTTCACGTCCTTCCTTCCGTGTCACAGAGTTTACGGTGAAAGGCAAGTCCTGGATGCGTGCCAAGAGTTCCTCGCCGCGTGCCCGGTCAGTGATGGGGTCTATTCCGCGGTTCTCCTCTTCCTTCTTGGGCTTTTTGGCAGCAGGATTATCTTTCTGTTTTTCGGCTTCCAGAATCAGTTCCTCCTCGCTCTTTCGGATGAGGGCCGAGAAGGTGGTTTCCCGGTACACCGTATTCAACACCCAGTATTGCTTGGGCACAAAATGTTGTATCTCCAATTGTCGGTTGACAATCAAGGCCAGTGTCGGTGTCTGCACCCGCCCGATGGAAAGCACCTGTCGGTTTTGTCCATACTTCATCGTATAGAGCCGCGTGGCGTTCATGCCCAGCAACCAATCGCCGATAGCCCGGCTCAATCCGGCTTCATAAAGCGGCTGGAAATCCACGGCATCGCGCAGCTTTGCAAAGCCTTCGCGGATGGCTTCCTCTGTCAGCGAGGATATCCACAGACGCTTTACCGGGCAATGTGCCCCTGCCTTCTGCATCACCCAGCGCTGGATTAGTTCTCCCTCCTGGCCGGCATCGCCGCAGTTGATGATCATGTCCGCGGCCTGCATCAGCCGTTCGATGGTATGGAATTGCTTCTCATACGTGGGATTGTCTATCAGCTTGATGCCAAAGCGCGGGGGAATCATGGGCAGATACTCCAGGCGCCACTGCTTCCAGTCGGGCGTGTACTCATGCGGCTCCTTCAGCGTACAAAGGTGCCCGAAGGTCCACGTCACCTGGTATCCGTTCCCCTCGATGTATCCGTCTTTCTTTTCCCTGGCTCCCAGCACATCGGCGATGTCGCGTGCCACGGAGGGTTTCTCGGCAATGCATACTATCATCCTGTCTCGTTTTTAGCGGGCAAATTTAGGTATAAACCGTGATTTATGAAACCCTATCCTTGCAAAAAATAAGTGAATGTCCGCAATCGTCCAGCATATATCTGCAGGCCGGGGCAGTATATATTAAATCGCTTGTGCAGTATATATGTTATGCATGGGGCATACTTGCGTATGAATCTGTGCATCAAGCCACGGAAACCTCGCATAGCTCCTTGCCTACGGAACGTATGGTTTCAAATATGGTTTCCAATCGCTCGGCAGAAGGTTTCTTGGCGCCGCTCACATATTGCGCGAACAGACTCTGCGATATGCCAAGCCTGCGGGCTATGGCGGAAGCATTGAGTTCAGGGTGTGCGATGAATACGTCATACAGGGGGTTGGAAGGTTTCTGCATGAAAAATCCTTCAAAGCTCAGGTCCTCATCTATTTCTTCCCAATGGATACCTTCTTTGCTCAACGTGAAAGCGGCACGCTGTTCCGGCGTGGCAAATCTCAATCTCGGAAACTCTGTAAATTTTTCACAGGCTTCCCTGCCGTCGGCTGTGCGTATCCACACCTCTGTATCAGTCAGCCAAACTTTTTCTACTACCATGTTTGCCATAACTTTATTATGTTGCTTTGTTATACTGCAAAGATAGGTAATTATTTTATTACCTATAAGCAAAATGCAAAAAAGAATAGTGATACCGGAAAGAAAGGAGATTCTTAGTTACATGGCTATCAACTAACCGATTAATTATCAGTTGTAAATGCGCAAATTCATCCCGTAAAGGCATATTTGCGGAATATATAAAAAATCCCCGGTACCTCGCGGCACCGGGGAAAGATTGATTCATACAGAACTTGTAAATTTATGTACTTACGAATCTGTTTCTAAGATTTTCATCTACTTATTCTTCAGCCGGCAGGTCTGCTTGCGTGGGCCAGCCCCATGTCTGATACAGCACAGAGGTATCTACGCTTTCATCCGGAGACAACAATTGCATTTCACGAATGGGAAGCGGAGAATTATAATGTGCATTCATCCATGTGTAGCCATCAAACAAATCATTGTTGCTACGGATACGGTACGGACGGATGTAAACACTTTCTTCGCTCGAAGAGATATTTGCATCCTCAGCCGTCGGTCCTTCCACCGTTGCAGAAGCTGAATTATGCAATTCATCATATACTGCCGTCTGATACATGCTCGTCCAGAAGTTGACGCCTTCAGGAATATAATAATTGTCCTTCAGTTGGTCCAAAGAGCACCAGCGTACCAAATCGTTCCAGCGCATACCTTCTGCGATAAACTCGCAACGACGCTCACGACGGATATTGAACAAGGTCTTGTCTGTCAGCAACTGTCCGCCGGAATAAGCTCCCCAGTCGCCTTTTGCCTCCTCATTCATGTCGGTTGCATTGATGGTTATATTATAATCCGGGTTCACCCCTGCACGGGTACGAATAGCACGCCAATACGCATCGGACGTGGCATCCACATTACCATCACGCATATATTGCGCTTCCATGTAATTCAGATAAGCTTCCACGCCACGGAAGATGATACAGCCTGTGGTGCTTCCCTGTTTGCCGTACGTATTCTGATTACGGTCAAAACTCTCACCCTTGCGTGGACGATAGCCGGTCGGGTCTCCCATTTCACCACCACGGGTTGCTACCAATACTGGGGTGAAAGTGAAAACATTACTTGCATTTTGGTCAGTCAGAGGAATATAATTGCTCTCACTGAAAACAAACAATTGCAGACGACCGTCACGTCCTGCCTTGACGTTTTCTATAGTTTCGTCACCTTGATAACCGGAGTTTTGTGCATAGATGGGCAAGCCATTCGCCATTACAAAACTTTCCATATAGCCCTTCAAGTAGCCCGTGGCACCACCCGTAGGAATGTAAGATGACAGCCCATGCATGGCATTTACACCATTGATGGAGCCATAAGAACGCCACATCAAAGCCTCGTCAATACCGGACAAATCCACACTGGCAAACATCTCAAAATATGGATTCCAGCCTGCCGTGTAACTTGTCGGATTTTGGTCGAGCACCATGGTGTTCTGTGTCAACTGTGTGTTGTCTGCCACTTCTTTGGCAGCCTCCATGGCAGCGGTAAGCAATTCTTCCACATGTGTCTCCACATCCAGCGTATATCCCGGATGCTGGGCATAGCCAGGCCAATCCGCATCACCCGGCACGCGTCCCGAGCCCTGATGATAACGCTCATATGATGCTTCGTACAGGGCTACCCTGGATTTGGCCAACAAGGCTACTTGCTTGTTGATGCGGTTGTTGGCAAAACCGCCCTCATCCTTGTCATAGAGCAGGTCAATGGCGCGATCCAAATCTTCTAGGATGAAGTCAGCCACTTCATTGCGCGGCATACGCTTGCCATGGGCAATCAAGTCTTCTTTGTTGTCCGTCACGACATCGGTCACGATAGGATAATCGCCATACGTGCGGAGACGGCTGAAATATACCCATGCCCGAATGAAATACATTTCGCCGATATAATGCTCGGCCATGCGCAAACTGCTTTCGTAAGCTCCTGCCTCGTAGCGGGGAAGCACCGTGGCAAAGAAATAGTTGCAATAACGAATTAAGTCAAATTCCAAATCGCCACTGAAAGGCACAGTCCACAAGTTTTTGGTGAAGCGGTTGGTATTGCCCGACTGACCAACCATATTGTCCGTACCGCCATCACCATTGACTTGGTCACCGAATCCCCATCCGGAATGCGATGTAAAGATGTCATTGTAATGCGTGATGGAATAATAGCCCAACTGGTCTGCATTCTGAAAGTATGCTTCAGGGGTCACATTCGAAGGCGGTTCCAAATCCAAGAAGTCGTTACACGAAGTGACTGTCAGCATGGAAACCGCCAATAGGCCGGTTCCCATTAGGTATTTATAAAGTTTCATTGTCTTTTCAGTTTTAGAAGTTAATGTTTACACCAACGGAAAGAACTCTTTGCAGCGGATATACATTACCTACGCCGCCATAGTTTCCACCGGTAGCTTCCGGATCGAAGATATCGCTCAACGAAGTGAACGTAAACAGATTGTCCGCAGAGAAATACAGACGTAAGTTCTCGATACCAGCCTTCTGCGTCCAAGCCTTCGGGAACGTATAACCCAGCGTCAAGTTCTTCAGACGGCAGTAGGCACCGTTCTGCAGGTAGCCCGTCTGCACTTGCTTATTGTTGTCACTCCATCTGGGGCGCGGATAGTAGGCACCCGGATTGTCGGTACGCCAATAGTCCAAATGCTCTTCGAATACATTGGATTGCCACATACCACCGGTAGTCCCCCAAAAATAAGTACCGCCGAGCCACAGGTCGCGCTTGCCCACGCCTTGGAAGAAGAGGCGGAGGTCAAAGCCTTTCCAAGCGGCATCCAACGTGATACCATAGTTGTAACGCGGAGTACTGTTGCCTATCACGCGGCGGTCGCCCGGATTGTCTGCTGTATTGTCGCCACGTGTGATGCGGCCATTGCCGTCCAAATCCGCATACATGATATCACCGGCTCCCCATCCGGAACCAAAGATGCTTTGGTTCACTTTGGATAAATGCTCCTGCATCTGTTCGTCTGTCTGGGCAATGCCGATGGTGGTGTATCCCCAGATATCGCCCAACTTGGCTCCGTCATAGTAAGCGGCAGAATTGTCAGTGGTCAGCGTCTTGGATGCATTAGGATATCTTGTCACCTCTTGTTGTGCATCGGACAGGTTGAACTTCACGCCATACGAGAAATCGCCGATGTCGTCACGCCAGCCCAGTTCCAATTCAAAACCGTAAGATTTCAAGTCGCAATTGTTAACTCGTGGCACATCTGCTCCCAGCAATGAAGACAATTCCGGTGCCGGACCAACCATATCAAGGGTCTTGCGGACGAAGTAGCCGAAGCTACCGTTTAAACGGCCATTCAGCAAACCGAAATCAAGACCAATATCCCATGAACGGATAGTTTCCCATGTCAGTGCAGAGCTTACAAGCCCCGGAGCGTCTACATAATTCAAAGTTGATCCGTTTACGAACCAGCCATAATTAGTTTTCAAATCCAATACTTGATAGAAAGGATACCAACTGCTTGTAGCCGTATTACCCAATTCTCCCCAAGAACCTCTCAACTTCAAGGTCGTGATGGTCGTCTTTTCAGAAAGATCCTCAAAGAACGGCTCACGGGCAATGTTCCAACCTGCAGAGAACGAAGGGAAGAAGCCCCAACGCTTGTCGCCGACAAAGCGGGAAGAACCATCGTAGCGGGCATTGAACTCGGCCATGTAGCGGTCTTTGTAAGCGTAGTTGACACGTCCGAAGAAACCGACTACTGCATTATGCTGGAATTCACCTGCCGCATAGTCGTTACTAAGTGCCGTGTTGATGGTAGGCACATTCGGCGTCACAAGGTCGTCACGCCGTCCTGTGATACTGCGCGTCGTATATTTCTCCGCGTTGAAACCGGCCATTACCTTGAAGTAGTGTCCACTATCGAATGTTTTCGAATAATCCGAATAGATATTGGTCGAATAGTAATTCTCACGGTAGTTGTATTCCGTGACACGACTGGTTCCTGCCGGATAAGTTGTTTCGCCCATGGTCCAGTCCATCGGTTGCGGATTGCCTTCTACATCCCAATAATAAACAGGCAGGATTTCCTGATGCTGGTATTGGGTATTGGTGCGGATGTTTCCCTCCAAATTGATATGCCAATCCTTAATCGGTTCAATTACGATTGACAATTGATTGGAATAAATGTCCGTTTGGTCACGCCGTACACCGCCGCTTTCCATCTGCTGAATTTCACTTTCATTCATCGGATATCCATTGGGGTCATAAGCCGGCTGGATAGGCCATTTACGAGAGACATTGTGGAAGAAAAGTCCATTATACGACATGTAGGTCGGACGGTCGTAATCCGAGCGGGTCCATCTGGTAGAATAGGTGAACTTGATCCAGTCCGCCAGTTCTGCCGTGAACTTGCCGTTCAGCGTATATCGTCTGTATGTATCCTTGCCGTGGTTCAAGGCACCCCGCTGATCCAGGAAGTTGCCGCTGAAGAAATACTGCATTTTGTCACTGCCTCCACTGACACTGATGTTATGTTCTTGGGAAGGATCGGACCATGTCTTGAAGAATTCCTTTATCCAGTTGACATTGTCATAGGCACCTTCATTCCACTTGGCCCATGCCGACTGATTAGGAACAGTGGATGCCGTCAGCTTCCCATCCATATAGTCGCGGATATTCTGCAGATATTCATTAGAGAATGTCACGGAAGCACTGCCGTTGTTGCGGTCGGCAGCATTGAACATCTGGGCAAAATCATAGGAATTGGCCACATCCGGCACGCCAATGGTGTTGTAGAAACGGACGTTACCCGAATAGTTCACATGGGGCTTACCGCTCTGTCCGCTCTTGGTGGTGATCAAAATGACACCGAATGCAGCGCGGGCACCATAAATAGATGCGGAAGAAGCATCCTTCAATACGGAAATGTTGGCAATGTCGCTCGGGTTCAATGCGTTCATGTCCCCCTCCATACCATCAATCAAAACCAACGGGGAAGCCGTTGAGCCTGAACCGATGGTACCCGCACCACGGATGTTGATGCTCATTGATTGACCCAACTCACCACCGGAGTTGCCCACCGTCAGATTCAAACCGGCAATTTGACCTTGCAAAGCCTGTTGTACATTGGCGACAGGACGGGATTCCAGCACTTCGGATTCCACCATCGAAACGGCGCCCGTCACATTCACTTTCTTCTGTACGCCATAACCTACGACAACCACTTCGTCCAATAACTCGCTGTCTTCCTTCAGCGTGATATTGAGCGGTTGTCCGTTCCACGTCACCTCAACGGGCGAATAACCCACGTAGGTGATCACAATAACATCTCCAGGCTTTGCGTTTTTGATTACGAACTTACCATCGAGGTCCGTGATGGCTCCATTGCTTGTTCCCTTAACAACTACGGACGCACCGATAACTGTCATACCGGTCTCATCCACTACTACACCCGTACAAGTGCCATCTTGCTGCTGATTGGCTTGAGAAACTTGTCTTTCACTGGGCGTTGCATACACCGTCCCGCCACTAATGGCACAGCATAGGAGCAATGCGCTGATAGATTTAAGTCCTTTTAGCATAATGTGATTTTTTAAAATTTTTGCAATGATTTTCATTACACGGCTGTAAAGGTAGGCAAATATTCCTATTAAAAGTTATATAGCTGCAAATATTTTTTAGGCCCCGCGTGAATATTAACGTATATTTAGAATTGAATAGTCGAAGGGTGCCGCTTCGCGAAGCCTATCTTTGTGAATGGGGGTGTCGGAATCTGATTCGTAATTTCATGCGGCAAGTAGGTGCTTGCATTTAGTTTATACTTATATATAATAGGAATTTGGATGGAACGCAAATTACGCAAATTTTTTAGACGCGGATGACGCGGATTGAGCGGATTATTTTTTTCTTGGATAATGGCTCTGTGCTACAGATATATAAAAATCCGCGTCACCCGCTCAATCCGCGTCTAAAAAATGGATGCCATGAATGCTTTTTTACTAAGGAATGGGTGGATATAAGTTTTCTCATCGCTTATCCTTTTTTAGACGCCCGTTCTCTTGTCTTCAGGCTCAGATCCTGCAAGGCCTTTCCCAGCTTGTCTTCTTTGGCCAGTCATAAGATGTCATCATCCAATTGTAGGGCGTAAAGCACCCGCAGATAAATGCCTATGGCCACGGTCGGGACTCCTTTCTCTATGCGCGACACGGTCAGTGGAGAACAGGTGGCCCGCTCTGCCACTTGAGCCACGCTCAGATTCCTGCGCAGTCGAGCCAGTTTGATCTGTTCTCCCACCACCTGCATCTTTTGCTCTAATTTCCGCGGCAACTTGTTGCCCATTGTGTTTTTAGTCATAACCTGTCATATAGTATGCAAAAGTAGTGCTTTTTATTTATTTAATGATAGGTTGTGCGTGAAAATAGATTTGGGGCAGTATGAATTCGTGCGTCAGGTGGAAAACCGGCGAGGCTAATTTTTCAGGCAGCAGACGCTCCATGTCTTGTTAATTATGTCATATACAGTTGCAAAGATAGAAATATTTAGCTAATTAGTCAAATTGGCGGGATTTTATTAGTCAAATTGGCGGTTCTGTCATTCACTGCGCATGATATGAAATTAGAATGGTTGTTTGTTCTTCCTCCTCTTTCATTCGCCTTTCATTCGCCCCTTCTCCCTACCTGCTCCCTACCAGGTCCCTGTGTATAGACAAGGAGAAGGTAGGGAGCAGGTAGGGAGGAAGGGCGACTTTGGGTGGTCTTTGGGTAGTCTCGGGATGCTTGGAGAGAGAGGTCGGCGGGTGGTGTCGGACGGAAGAAAAGAAAGGGGCTGCAGGGTGTCCGGCGGTGTGCCGGATGGTCCCTGTAGCCCCTTGGCTTTTTTTTGAAGGATTGTCTTAGCGGACGCGATAAAGCAGCCAGGAAGCCTGGAAGTCCTTGCGGTCCGGATGCTTGGCCTTGAAGGCGTCGCGGGCAGCGGCGGCGGAAGCACGGTCGGGGTGCGTGCTGACTACGACGCGATAGGTGGCTGCGTCGGCGTTGAACACGATGATGGGCGAATAGCCTTCGGCCTCCAGGTCGCTCTTCACGCCCTCGGCGTTGGCCTTGATGCCGAAGCTGCCGCAAACCACGCTGTAGTCTTGCAGGCTGCCTTCATTGCCGGATACCACCGTTACCTTCTCGTGGCGGACATCGGCGTCGCTTACAGCCACGGGAGCGCTCTCTACGACTTTGGTCTCCACGGGAGCCGTCACCACGGGGGTGGTCTCTACGGGAGCCGTCGTTGCCGACTGCTCGGCCAGTTCCTGCTGCTGGGCTTTCTCGTACGCTTTCTTGTAAGCACTTTCACTGGACTTGCATGAGGAGAATGCTAAAAATAAACATACTCCGAATCCTAACAAAATTGTCTGTTTCTTCATTTTACCATCTGATTTTCGTTAATATTCCACGGAAAGGGAACAGTCTGACAGGCCGTATTCCCTTTGGAGGAGCAAAATAATAGAAAATCCGCCACCTATCAAAGAATAATGCCGAAAATTTGTACTTTGCACGGGATAAATTGTGCATTTCCTGAATCGTAATTGGGATGGAACGCAACTTCCGCAAATTCTGCCAATTTTTTAGACGCGGATGACGCGGATTGAGCGGATTATTTTCTCTTGGATAACGGTTCCGGGTTGCAGAAATATAAGGATCCGCGTCATCCGCTCAATCCGCGTCTAAAAAATAGTTGTGTAATTTGTGTTCCTATCACTCCCATAAAGGGTTATCTTTGTCTGTGCAAGGTGTGACGGGCGGGGAGAGGGACTTCTTGCAGATTTTTATGAAAAAAAAGTGCCCAACCGATACAGTTTTCAGCAAAAAGCCTTATATTTGTGCAGAACTTTTAAAACTTTGGTATCATGAAAGGATTAAATGTATTAGCAGCTTTCCTGGGCGGCGCCGCAGTGGGTGCAGTCCTGGGCATTTTGTTCGCCCCTGAAAAAGGCGAGGACACGCGCAGCAAGATTGCTGAGGCTTTGCGTAAGAGAGGCATCCGCCTGAGCCGGAATGAAATGGATGACTTGGTGGATGAAATCGCTTCTGAAATCAAGAGCGAAGCAGCCGAGTAACCTGAAACGGAAGACAGAGCCACCATGTTTGCAGACAGTAAGAGTATAGACAGCCTCCGGCAACTGTTCGTGGAATTCAAAAAATACCTGAACTTGCAGAAGGAATACACCAAGCTGGAAGTAACCGAGAAGCTTTCGGTTTTGCTTTCTGTGCTTATCGTTATCCTGCTGACCGTCATTCTGGGCATGATGGCTCTGTTTTATCTTTCTTTCACGTTTGCCTACCTGCTGGCCCCGGCTGTGGGGAGCATCACGCTGAGCTTCAGTCTGATTGCTGCCCTTTATGTCGTGCTGGCTATCTTGCTGGTCGCTTTCCGTAAACAGCTTGTCATCAACCCGATGGTGAAATTCCTAGCGGGTCTTTTCCTGAAACCTACAGACAAAACCACTCCTGCCTCATGACAACCACGCAACTTGAATCCGAATCTCAACGCAATACATCGGCCGTTCCCGGTACGCTGGAAGAGCTGATGCAGCGGAAAGTTGTCCTGCAGCAACAGATCCAGGCGCAGAAAGTCGTCTTGGCGCGGATTGGCAGTGAGTTGACAGCGCCGTTTGCCCCGGCTGCCCACAAGGGCAACAGTCTGTTGCGTGCTTTCAACCGGGGCATGGCCGTGTTTGACGGGGTCATGCTGGGGCTGAAGATGATGCGTAAGTTCCGGACATTCTTCGGCAGGCGGAACAGATACCGTTATTGACCGGTGGCGGGCCGGGCGGCGGGCATAAAAAAAGAGCGGACCCGAAGCCCACTCTTCTTTCTATAGTTATTTTCCTCTTATACCTTCCTTATACATAGGTCTCGAGCAGTTTCACGTGCCGGTCGGGTACAATCGTGACATTTTGCGTGGTGGCAGGCAGCAACACGGTTTCGCCGGCCTGGAGGGTGATTTCGTTCTGCTCGTTATCGGTCAGTCGGCAAGAGCCTTCCACGCAAATGAAGATGACGAACGAATCCAGTTCGGAATAATCGCAGGTGATTTCTTCCGTCATGTCATAGACGGACGTGGTGAAGTACGGGCAGGCCACTACCTCTACCGGTTCGTTTTGTACGCGGTCGTATGCCGTGCGGAAGTCGTCCTGCACATCCGCAAAGTTGATGGCATCCACGGCTTGGGTGGTGTGGAGTTCGCGCGTCTTGCCGTTCTTGTCCTTGCGGTTGTAGTCGTAGATGCGGTACGTGATGTCCGATGTCTGCTGGATTTCGGCCACGAAAGCGCCTGCTCCGATGCCGTGCACGCGTCCGGCCGGTACGTAGAATACGTCGCCGGGCTGGATGGCGCAGCTCTGCAGCACTTCGGCAAATGTGCCGTCGTGTACGCGCTCCTTATATTCTTTAGGAGTGATTTCTTGCGAGAAGCCGGAAATCAATTTGGCACCCGGGTCGGCGGAGATGACATACCACATTTCATTCTTGCCGAAGCTGTTGTGGCGCTTCTTGGCCAGGGCATCGTCCGGATGCACTTGGATGGAGAGATCCAGTTTTGCATCGATGAACTTGATGAGCAGGGGGAACTTCTCGCCGAAGCGGGCATAATTGGCTTCGCCCACCAGTTCTTCCTTGTGGCGGCGCACCATTTCGGGCAGGGTCATGCCTTTTTCAGGTCCGTTGGCAACGACTGATTCGCTACCCTCGACGGCAGATACTTCCCAACTTTCGCCTACATTGGACAGGGTCTCATTCAAATGCTTGAACGGAATGATTTTCTCGCCTCCCCAAAGCGTCTGTTTCAGGATAGGCTCAAACTTTAAAGGATACATTTGTCTTAAATAAAATCGTTAATGTTGTGGTTAACTCTGATTATGCGGCAAACATACAAAAAAAATAAATTCTATATTCAAGAAACGGTGGAAAAATAATGAATTAAATCCGTCGTTTGGGCAAACGCTAAACTTTCCTAAATGAAAGGGTATATTTCCCGCCTTTTCCTTGGGAGAACAAAAGAAAATCCCTTTATTTGCAAGAAAATTGATTAAAATCAACCATGATATGACAGTTATTACTTCAAAAGACAATATGTCAGGCCTGAAAAGGGAAGATTTCCAACAGGTAATCGATGGCCGGAAGACTGATTTGTTCATCCTGCGCAATGCCAAAGGGATGGAGGTCGCGGTTACTAACTATGGCTGCGCCATTCTTTCTATAATGGTGCCCGACCGAAACGGTCAGTATGCAAATGTTATCCTGGGGCATGACACCCTGGATCATGTCATCCACAGTCCGGAGCCTTTCCTGAGCACCACAATCGGGCGCTATGGCAACCGCATTGCAAAAGGAAGGTTCACGCTTTATGGTGAGGAGCATCAGCTGGCCATCAACAACGGTCCCAATGCGCTGCACGGCGGTCCGACGGGATTTCATGCACGGGTTTGGGAGGCAACGCAGCCGGCGCCGACCAGTGTTATCTTCCATTATACTTCCGCCGATGGCGAGGAGGGCTTCCCCGGCACCTTGGAGGTGGAAATGACCTACCGGCTGGAAGACGAAATCAACGCCCTCTCCATAGAATACAAGGCAACGACGGACAAGGCAACCATCGTCAACCTCACCAACCACGGCTTCTTCAATCTGGCCGGCATCGGGAACCCGACCCCCAGCGTCATGGACAATGTGGTGACCATCAATGCCGACTTCTATGTACCCATTGACGAGGTGTCCATCCCGACCGGGGAAATCCTGAAAGTGGAGGGCACCCCGATGGACTTCCGCACCCCGCACACCTTGGGCGAACGCATTGACGAGCCTTTCGAACAACTGAAGAACGGGGCCGGGTATGACCATTGCTATGTATTGAACAAGACTGAACGCGGCTCGCTGGACTTGGCTGCTACCTGCGTTTGTCCTGCCAGCGGGCGTACCATGGAAGTATATACCACCGAAAACGGCGTGCAACTCTATACGGGAAACTGGCTGAACGGATTCACCGGCAGCCACGGGGCTACCTTCCCCGCCAGGAGTGCCGTCTGCTTCGAGGCGCAATGCTTCCCCGACACGCCCAACAAGGCCCACTTCCCGTCGGCTGTCTTGTTGCCCAACGATGAATACCAGCAAATCACGGTGTATAAATTCGGAATCCAAGGCGATGAATAATTATTAATCCAAACATATCTAAAATCATTATGAGTAACCAAACAAAACAGTGGGGTGCCATCATTATGATGATCGCCCTGTTTGCCATGATTGCCTTTGTAACAAACCTGTGTTCGCCGATGGCAATCATAGTAAAGAATCAGTTCGGCGCATCCAATGTGCTGGCACAAATCGGCAACTACGGTAATTTCATCGCCTATCTGATTATGGGTATCCCGTCGGGCATGTTAATCAAGAAATATGGCTACAAGAAGACTGCTTTGCTGGCCTTGATTGTAGGTATTGTCGGCGTCCTTGTCCAATGGATGAGCGGCTGGGACAGCATCCAGAGCTTCGGCGTTTACCTGGTGGGTGCTTTCATCGCCGGCTTCTGCATGTGTATGCTGAATACGGTGGTCAACCCCATGCTGAACCTGCTGGGCGGTGGCGGCAACAAGGGTAACCAGCTCATACAGATAGGTGGCGTGTTCAACTCGGCAGCTGCCGTGGCAGTGTATATCATCATGGGCGCCTTGATCGGTGATGCTACCCGTGCCAAGATTGCCGATGCCACTCCGGCCTTGTTCATCGCGCTGGGCGTATTTGTGGTAGCCTTCTTGGTATTGCTCTTCACGAAAATCCAGGAGCCTCAGCAGCACGTGGAGGTGAAGAAAGAAAAGGATAAGTACAGTGCTTTCTCTTTCCGCCACTTCAAGCTGGGTATTTTGGGTATCTTCCTTTATATGGGTATTGAGGTGGGCACGCCGACCTACATCCTGCAATATCTTTCTTCTTCACCCGATGCAGCCACTCCGGGCTTGGGCATGGATGCCGGCATTGTAGGCCTCATCGTGGCCGTTTACTGGCTGATGATGTTGGTCGGCCGTTTCGTGGGCGGTGCCATCGGCAGCAAGGTGTCCAGCAAGGCGATGATCGCCACGGCTTCTTCTATCAGCTTGTTGCTGGTGCTGTTCGGTATGTTCGCCCCTGCAGACGTGATGGTCAATGTGCCGGGCATCGACTGGGCTAACCTGAGCGTCATCTGGACAGAGATTCCGGTAGGCATCTTCGCGTTTATCCTGGTAGGTCTCTGCACTTCAGTGATGTGGGGCGGTATCTTCAACCTGGCCACTGAGGGCTTGGGCAAATATACAGCCATTGCTTCGGGTGCGTTTATGACCATGGTTTGCGGTTGTGCCGTGATGGTGGCTATCCAGGCTTTCGTGGCCGACCTGACCGGTTCGTTCCTCACCAGCTATGTAGTGGTGCTGTTCTGTGCCGCTTACCTGCTGTACTACGCTCTGATCGGTTGCAAGAATGTCAACAAGGACATTCCGGTGGATTGAGAATGGAACTTATTATTCACTAAATACATAAACGGTATGGATATAGAAAATGTAAGAAGTCGTTTCATCAAGCATTTTGACGGAACTACAGGAGCTATATATGCTGCTCCGGGACGCATCAACCTCATAGGTGAACATACGGATTACAACGGTGGTTTTGTATTTCCCGGTGCCGTGGACAAAGGCATGATTGCCGAAATCAAACCGAACGGAACGAATGTGGTGAAGGCTTACTCCATCGACCTGAAGGACTATGTGGAATTCGGCCTGAACGAAGAGGATGCCCCGCGCGCCAGCTGGGCCCGCTATATCTTCGGCGTATGCCGCGAGATGATCAAGCGTGGCGTAGAGGTGAAGGGATTCAATACGGCTTTTGCCGGCGATGTGCCTCTGGGTGCAGGTATGTCTTCATCGGCTGCCTTGGAAAGCGTTTATGCGTATGCATTGAATGACTTGTTCGGCGAAAACAAGATCGATAAGTTCGAGTTGGCCAAAGTGGGTCAGGCTACAGAGCATAATTATTGCGGTGTCAACTGTGGCATCATGGACCAGTTCGCTTCCGTATTCGGCAAGAAGGACCATCTGATCCGCCTGGACTGCCGCTCCCTGGAATATCAGTACTATCACTTCGAGCCGAAGGGCTATCGCCTGGTATTGGTGGATTCCGTCGTGAAGCATGAATTGGCTTCATCGGCCTATAACAAGCGTCGTCAGAGTTGCGAGACTGTAGTGGCTGCTATCCAGAAACGGCATCCGCACGTGGAATTCCTGCGTGATTGCACCATGGAAATGTTGCAAGAAGTACAGGCTGAGGTCAGCGAAGAAGACTACAAGCGCGCCGAATATGTGATCGAGGAAATCCAACGCGTGCTGGATGTCTGCGATGCGCTGGAAAAGAACGACTACGAGACGGTGGGCCAGAAGATGTACGAGACGCACTATGGCATGAGCAAGCTGTACGAGGTGAGCTGCGAGGAACTGGATTTCCTGAACGACCTGGCTTTCGACTGTGGCGTCACGGGTTCGCGCGTGATGGGCGGCGGTTTCGGTGGTTGCACCATCAACCTGGTGAAGGAAGAGCTGTATGGCACCTTCATCGAAAAGGCCAAGGAGGAATTCAAGAAGAAGTTCAATAGAAGTCCGAAGATTTACGACGTGGTCATCAGCGACGGTGCCCGCAGATTGGAATAAGTTGACTTTTTGATATCCTAGGGACGCGGATTACGCGGATTTCATGGGCTCTTTTCATTAAAGAATCCTTGGTAACCGCGAAATCCGCGTCTTTTTTTGTCCTTTACAGCATTCAAGTTTAAGAAAAGATACTTTTTGTGGGAGATAATTGCCCATAAACGCCTATCTTTGCATCAGGGAATAGCAATCTACCCGACTTAAGAACCAAATATTCATCAACCCTTTTACAGATATGAATGACAGTAAACTTATGAACCGCGCAGCAGACAACATCCGCATCCTTGCTGCTTCGATGGTGGAAAAAGCCAACTCCGGTCATCCGGGCGGCGCCATGGGTGGTGCCGATTTCATCAATGTACTTTTCTCCGAATTCCTGGTTTACGACCCTGAGAATCCGACGTGGGAAGGACGCGACCGCTTCTTCCTCGATCCGGGCCACATGTCGCCGATGCTGTATTCCACATTGGCGCTGGCCGGCAAATTCACGTTGGACGAATTGAAACAGTTCCGTCAATGGGGCAGTCCGACGCCCGGACACCCGGAGCGGGACGTCATGCGTGGCATAGAAAACACCTCCGGCCCGCTGGGGCAGGGACATACCTTTGCCGTAGGTGCTGCCATTGCTGCCAAATTCCTCCAGGCACGTTTCCCGGAGGTGATGCCTCAGACCATCTATGCCTATATCTCTGACGGTGGTATCCAGGAAGAGATATCCCAAGGCGCCGGACGTATTGCCGGCACGCTGGGCTTGGACAACCTCATCATGTTCTACGACTCCAACGATATACAGCTTTCCACGGACACCAAGGCCGTTACGTCCGAGGATACCGCCAAGAAGTACGAAGCTTGGGGCTGGAAGACTCTCACCATCGACGGCAATGATCCGGATGCCATCCGCCAGGCACTGAATGAAGCCAAGGCCGAGACGGAACGCCCGACACTCATCATCGGACACACCGTCATGGGCAAAGGGGCCCGCCGGGCAGACGGCACGAGCTACGAGGCTTGCTGTGCCACGCATGGTGCCCCGCTGGGTGGAGACGCTTACGTCAATACCATCAAGAACCTGGGCGGTGACCCGGAAAATCCGTTTGTCATCTGGCCCGAAGTGGCCGAACTGTACGCCCGGCGTGCGGAGGAATTAAAGGAAATCGTGGCCAAGCAATATGCTATCAAAGTTGAATGGGCCAAGACCAATCCGGAAAAGGCTGCGAAGTTGGAACAGTTCTTCTCCGGCAAGGCACCGCAGATTGACTGGAGTGCCGTGCAGCAGAAGCCCAACACTGCTACCCGTGCCGCATCGGCCACCGTGCTGGGTGTATTGGCTACGCAGGTAGAGAACATGATCGTGGCTTCCGCCGACCTTTCCAACTCGGACAAGACGGACGGCTTCCTGAAGAAGACCCACGCTTTCACCAAAGGCGACTTCAGCGGTGCCTTCTTCCAGGCCGGTGTGGCCGAGCTGACCATGGCGTGCTGCTGCATCGGTATGGCCCTGCATGGCGGTGTCATTCCCGCTTGCGGCACGTTCTTTGTATTCTCCGACTACATGAAACCGGCTATCCGCATGGCTGCCCTGATGGAAGTGCCTGTCAAGTTCATCTGGACACACGATGCTTTCCGCGTAGGCGAGGATGGTCCCACGCATGAACCCGTGGAGCAGGAGGTACAAATCCGCCTGATGGAGAAATTGCAGAATCATAAGGGGCATAACTCCATGTTGGTGCTTCGTCCTGCCGATGCCGAAGAAACTACGGTGGCGTGGCGTCTGGCCATGGAGAACACGTCGACACCCACGGGACTTATCTTCTCCCGCCAGAATGTCAACAACCTGCCCGCCGGAACGGATTACAGCCAGGCTGCCAAAGGTGCTTACGTCGTGGCCGGTTCGGACGAGACGCCGGATGTCATCCTGCTGGCTTCCGGTTCGGAAGTATCCACGTTGGTGGCCGGTGCCGAATTGTTGCGCAAGGATGGCGTAAAGGTACGCATCGTTTCCGTGCCTTCCGAAGGCTTGTTCCGCAACCAGACGCAGGAGTACCAGGAGAGCATCCTGCCTCACAACGTCAAGATCTTTGGCCTGACCGCCGGTCTGCCTGTCACGCTGGAAGGCTTGGTGGGTGCCAACGGAAAGATATGGGGACTGCCTTCGTTCGGCTTCTCGGCTCCGTATAAGGTGCTGGATGAGAAGCTGGGCTTCACGGCAGAGAATGTCTACCGTCAAGTGAAGGCCATGCTCTAAACCTTTATCCGGCACGCAGATGACACTGCGGATGTTTGTCCGCCTGTCATCTGCGTGCCCTACTTATTTCATAATCCTAAAAAGAAATGATGAAAACCATAGGACTTTGTTCCGACCATGCCGGATTCCTTCTGAAGCAGCATGTGAAGCAATGGCTCGAATCCAAGGGTTGGGCCTACAAGGACTTCGGCACCTACAGTGAAGAGAGTTGTGATTATCCTGACTATGCCCATCCGATGGCCGAGGCTATCGAGGCCGGCGAATGCGGTCCCGGCATTGCCATCTGCGGAAGCGGACAGGGTATCAGCATGACCATGAACAAGCATCAGGGCATACGCTGTGCCCTCTGCTGGGCTCCCGAACTGGCTGCCTTGTCGCGTCAGCACAATGATGCCAATGTGTTGGCCATGCCCGGACGCTTCATCAGCAATGAACAGGCAGATGCCATCATGGAGGCTTTCTTCCACACGGATTTCGAGGGAGGCCGTCATCAAAGGCGGGTGGCGAAAATCCCGGTAAGGAAATAACGACGTATGCAGGACTATATTTTCTACAACGACCGGCTGTTGCTGAAGAAAGAAACGGCCGGAAAGTTTCATGTCCCTTATGAGAACGAACTGCCCGATGAGTGGCGGGGTACGGCTGCCTCGCACGAGGTACTGTTGCCCAACGGCACGACCATCCGTGCCAGGGCTATCGGCCATGAGGTGCCGGAGGATGATGCCTGGCTGATGGTGGGGTTGCGTGCCTCGTTCGACTACCTTCCGCTCGCAGAGTATAAGGCGGCAGGCAAGGCTTTCCAAATCCTTTGGTGGGATATTCACAGCCGTTTCTGTCCCGTCTGTGGCACACGCACCGAGCAGCGGACATCCATCATGAAGAAGTGTCCGTCATGCGGCTACGAAATCTATCCCCCCATCTCCACCGCCATCATCGTGCTCATCCGCAAGGGCGAAGACGAAGTGTTGCTGGTACATGCCCGCAACTTCCGGGGAACATTCTACGGCCTGGTGGCCGGATTCCTGGAGCCGGGCGAAACACTGGAGCAGTGTGTCGAGCGTGAAGTGCGCGAAGAGACGGGCCTCAGTATCCGTAATATCACGTACTTCGACAGCCAGCCTTGGCCTTATCCCAGTGGGTTGATGGTCGGCTTCATGGCGGACTATGCCGGGGGAACCATCAAGCTGCAGGACAACGAGCTGAGTGCCGGTGCCTTCTATCACCGCGACCACCTGCCCGAACTGCCGCAGAAGCTCAGCATTGCCCGCCGCCTCATCGACCACTGGCTGGGCGAACAACGCTAAAGAAAAAAAGGCAGATACCCATCACGGGCACCTGCCTTCCCAATCTTTTTACCAATTAAAAACAAAACAAATCCAAATTTACTTCACTGCTTCCAAATAGAGTACGCGGCTGGCGTAGTCATTCTGTTTATGGTAATCCACGATGTGGTTGTAGGGGATTTCCAGTCCGTTGGCCATCAGGTAGGCACCGCTGTAGACCTTGCCCTCGCAGGAGAGGGGCACGTTGTCGATGCGGTTCAGCTCGTGTACCTTGTAGAGCTTGTCGGGGTCGAGACCGGCCATCAAGACACGCGGCAGGTGCTGGTTGACGAAGTGCTCGGTCTTCCACCAATAGAAGACGGCCTTGTCCTTCTCCGGCGTGACGTACATCAGCGAGGCGAGGCCCAGCTTGTCGTAGGGAGACACCAGGCGGTAGAGGTCGCCCAACTGCACGACGGGGCGAATCTGCTTGTATTCTGCGATGGCATTCTTGCAGAGGGTCTTCTCCTCGTCCGTCATGTTCTTGGGCTGGATTTCCATGCCCAGTCGTCCGCTCATGGCCACATCGATGCGATATTTCAGCGGGATGGTGCGGAAGGTCTGGTGATTGGGCGCGGCGCTGATGTGCGAAGCCATGGCGATGGCGGGGAAGAAGTAGGACGTGCCCCACTGCATGTAGACGCGCTGCAGGGCGTC
>DXBX01000014.1 GCA_019116285.1 Candidatus Bacteroides merdigallinarum | reverse complement strand
TTCAGCGGGATGGTGCGGAAGGTCTGGTGATTGGGCGCGGCGCTGATGTGCGAAGCCATGGCGATGGCGGGGAAGAAGTAGGACGTGCCCCACTGCATGTAGACGCGCTGCAGGGCGTCCGTATCATCGCTTACCCAGAACTCGTCGAACCACGGCAAGATGCCCCAGTTGGCACGGCCGCCACCGCTGGCGCACGCCTGGATGGTGAGGTCGGGATACTTGGCGCGGATGCGGTCGCAGACCTTGGCAAAGCCGCGGTGATATTCGATGTAGAGGTGGCTCTGCTTGTCGGCAGACAGGTATTGCGAGCCGTGGTTGGAGATGGGCATATTGGCATCCCACTTGATGTAGTCAATCTCGGGGTACTTGCTCATCAGGTTGTCCACCACGCCGAAGACAAAGTCCTGCACCTCGGGATTGCCCAGGTCGAGGACAAGCTGCGTGCCGCCACGTCCCAGGACGGGTTCGCGCTGCGGGGCCTTGATGATCCATTCGGGGTGTTGCTCGTAGAGCTCGCTGGTGGTATTGGTCATCTCCGGTTCTATCCAGATGCCGAACTTGATGCCGTGTTTCTTGGCGTCAGCCAGGAGGCCTTCGATGCCTTCGGGCAGCTTGCGGGTGTCAACCACCCAGTCGCCCAGCGAAGAGTTATCCTTGTTGCGCTGGTACTTACCGCCGAACCAGCCGTCGTCCATCACGAACAGTTCGCCACCCATGGCGGCGATGTCGGCCATCATCTGGTCCATGCCTTCCTGGTTGATGTCGAAGTAGACGCCTTCCCAGCTGTTCAGCAGAATCTTGCGCAGCTTGTCGCCGTTGGCCAGCATATATTGGCGTCCCCAGCGGTGGAAGTTACGGCTGGCGCCGCTCAGGCCCTCTTGGCTGTAGGTCACGGCCAGTTTGGGGGTGATGAACGTCTCGCCCTTCTCCAGGTGATAGGCGGAGTTGTCCTCGTTGATGCCGGCGAAGAAGTGGTGATACTCGTCGTCGTGCGTGTCGATGCGCAGCTTGTAGTTGCCGCCGTAGCAGAGGGCGGCGCCGATGACGCGGCCTTCGTTCTCACGTGGCTGTCCGTCCAGCGAGAACATCACTTCGGCATGGTCGGTGTGCGAGTTGCGCGCGCCGTCCTTGTTCTTGATGACTTTCATGCCGGACACGAGGGGCTCCTGCACCAGGCGGCCTTCGTTGGCCCACGAGCCGTGCAGATGGCTCAGCCACACTTCGCCGCGACGGATGGGCAGGTAGGCCGAGGCAAACTGGTTGAGCGTGACGGGCTTCTTCTCGCCGTTGGTGATTTCGGTCCATGCCTCGATGATGTCCACATCGTTATAGGCACGGTAGCATACATTGACATAGAAAGGATAGACCTTGTCCTTGAGTCGGATGACGGTCTCCGTGGCCTTGTCGGTGGTGTTGGTGGAGACGTTCTCCACGCCCATCTGTAGGGTCATGTTGCCGTCGGCGTGCTGCACGGACAGGGCGGTCTCGGTGGCGCACGTTAGGCCGTAGACGGGATAGGCGGCATCAATGCCCCGTTCTCCCTCGAAGGTCTTGAGGTCGGTGTCGGTCAGCTTCTGGCCGTAATAGAGGATTCGCAACTCGCCACCCTCGGGTGCTGACAGCAGCAGCGAGGTGTTGGGGGTGGACACACACACGTTCTGGGCGAACAGTCCCCCGCTCAGGAGGCACAACCCGGCAAGGGTCTTCATTCGTTTCTTCAGGTTCATGGTTTCGCTTGTTTTTAGGTAGATTTACGGCTGCAAAGGTAGAGCATCCGGCGGAGATAAAGTAACACCTTATTATCAAAAGATGGTACATTTTTTGCAATCTGAAAGTACATCCCCATGTCGCCCTGTTCTACATGCCATGTAGAAAGGTCCTACATGCCATGTAGAAGGCTCCTACATGCCATGTAGAAGAAGTCGGGGAAAATAGGCAATTTTACCTAAAAATCCGGGGGAAGGGAACCATATTCGGGCGACGATTGTTACATTTGCAGGACGAACCATTAAAGACTACGGATATGAACAAGACGAAGATTACGGCATTAAGCCTCTGCGCCTGCTTGCTCTTGGCGGGCTGCGGCTCATTCCAGAACATGAACAACACCGCGAAAGGCGGCATCATCGGCGGCGGTTCGGGCGCCACGGCGGGTGCCATCATCGGCGGACTGATAGGCAAGGGCAAGGGTGCGGGCATCGGCGCGGCCATCGGTGCGGCGGTAGGTGCCGGCGCGGGCGTTATCATCGGCAAGAAGATGGACAAGAAGGCCGCCGCTGCCGCCCAGATTGAGGAGGCGCAGGTGGAGCAGATTACGGACAACAACGGCCTGGCGGCCGTGAAAGTGACCTTCGGCGACAATGTGCTGTTCGATTTCAACTCCACCGCCCTGAGCAACGAGGCCAAGGCTGCCCTGCGCGAGTTGGCGGAAATCCTCCGCGAAGACCCCACGACGGATATTGCCATCATCGGCCATACCGACAAGGCGGGCACGTACGAGGTGAACCTGAGATTCTCGAAGGAACGTGCCTACAACGTGGAGAATTACTTGCAGGACTGCGGCGTGTCGCCTCGGCAGTTCAAGGAGGTGAAGGGCGTGGCCTATGATGAATACGACGAGACCAAGTCGGCTGCCGAGAACCGCCGCGTGGAGGTCTACATGTATGCCAGCGAGGAGATGATTCAGCAGGCCGAGGCGCAGAGTTGAGGACATTCATTATTTCTTAGACGCGGATTAAGCGGATTTTGCGGATATATTATTAACGTTTGAAATCCGCTCAATCCGCTTAATCCGCGTCTAAAAGATTATCTCCTTAGTACGCGTGTTCGCCCTTCTCCTCCAGTTCCCGGGTGTCCAGTTTGCGGTTGTTGATGCTGCGCCAGGCATAGATGATATACGCCAGGACGAACGGCACGAGGATGGAAACGTACGTCATCACCTTCAGCGTGAAGGGACTGGACGAACTGTTCTCGATGGTCAGCGAGCTTTGCAAGTCGACCGAGGAGGGGTAATAGGCGGTGTTGTTATAGCCGGCCACCAGCAGCAGGGCCAGGACCGTCAGCACCGTGCCAATGCCTGCCCACCAGATGCCCTTGTCGAACCCGGGCTTCCACAGCGTGCGGATGATGCCCCAGAGCACGCCCACCACTCCTGCGAGGAAGACAATCAGCACAAGGGGCATGGCCAGGAAGTTATTCAGGTACTTATACGGCTCCATGTAGATTTCGCCCGTATCGGGATGGACCGCAAACCCTTCTGCCACCAGCGTGCGGATGACAAAGGCCAGGAAGAAGACGAGGAACAGCGCCGTGTTGCCCCACAATGCCCGGCGGCTGCGCGCCACCAAGTCTGCCTCATCTATATTATTAATGAAGTAGAGCGCCCCGAGGATGCGGGAGAGGAAGAATACGGCCAGGCCGAGGATGACATTCCACACGTTGCCCAGCGCATCCAAGCCGTGCCAGCCGTTGGCCCAGTGGCTGATGACAGGCATGGCTTCCGTCAGATTCCCCTTGTCCACATAGAAGGCAGAGCCGGTGAAGAACGTGGCCACCGCTCCGCCCAGCAGGATGGGACCCACCACGCCGTTCAGCACCAGGAAGGCGCGGTACGTCCGTTGTCCCAGCAGGTTGCCCGCCTTGGACTGGAACTCGTAGCTGACGGCCTGGAGCACGAAGGTGAAGAGGATGATCATCCACAGCCAGTAGGCCCCGCCGAAGCTGGTGCTGTAGAAGAGGGGGAACGAGGCGAAGAATCCCCCGCCGAAGGTGACCAGCGTCGTGAACGTGAACTCCCACTTACGCCCCGTGGCATTCATAATCAGCCGGCGTTGACGCTCCGTCTTGCCCAGGCAATATAACAAGGTGTTTCCTCCCTGCACGAAGAGCAGGAAGACCAGGATGGCTCCCAGCAGGGAAACGATGAACCACCAGTAGTGTTGTAGAAATGTATAGGTCATGATTGCAATATGTGTTAAGTCAAATGATAATTTATCGGGTTGATTAGAATGTTGGTAACTTGATTCTCCTCCTCCGGGGAGGAGGAGTACCCGAAGGGGAGGTGGTAGCGAAAACCCCACTCGCTCTGAAAATCATTAGCAGTGTATATCTGCCGCTACCACCCCGCCCGTTGGGCACCCCTCCTCCTCGGAGGAGGGGAATTGGATTACCGTAGACGTTCCTCTCAATTCTCAATTCTCAATTCTCAATTCTCAATT
>DXBX01000013.1 GCA_019116285.1 Candidatus Bacteroides merdigallinarum | reverse complement strand
ATGTCGTTCGGGTTGACGGAAGCCAAGGCGTTGGACATACCGGGAGCGGCATCGTTGGACACGGGCACACCGTCGATGACAATCAACGGGTCGTTGCTGGCGTTCAGCGAGGCACCGCTACGGATGCGGATAGTGGAGCCGGAGCCGGGGCCGCCATCGCCGCTCGTCACGCTGAGGCCCGGCACCTTGCCTTGCATCAGCTCTTGCGGGGAGGTGACGGCACCGCGGTTGATTTCCTCGGCTTCGATAGCCACTACAGATCCGCTCAGGTCGCTCTTCTTCACCGAGCCGTAACCGATGACTACGACTTCATCCAGCATCTCGGTGTCTTCCTTCAGGAGGACGTTCATGTTCTCTTCGGCGGGCAACTCCTGCGTCTTGTAGCCGATGTAGCTGATGACGATGATGTCGCCCCTGTTGGCTTGGAGTACGAAATTACCGTCCAGGTCGGTAATCGCACCCTTGGTTGTGCCCTTCACTTGGACACTCGCACCGATAACACCGAAACCGGTGTCATCCTTCACAACGCCTTTGACCGTCATGCTTTGGGCAAAGGCTTGCACAGACAGCAAGATACCCACCATCCATAGGAGGAGGAACTTGCCTGAACTTCTTAATAATTTTCCTTTCATGATAGTTGAATTGAAGTTTGTATAAAATTTGAGTAATTGGTTTCTTCTTTCAATGGACAATTAACAATGGACAAATAAAAAAATACCTATTGAAAACATTATCCAATCTTTTTTACCTCTATCTAATATGCGACTTTAATTGTCGTTTGTCGTTTGTCGATAATTGTCAATTGTCAATTGTCATCAGTCGATTGCCTTGATGCTGATGGCCCATCCGCCGCCTACTGCCGCTTTCAGCTTGAGCTTCGTCTTGCTGGTCACCTTCTTGGTGGTGATGGTGTAGGCTTGCGGATTAGTCTCCCAGTGAGCATCCTTGGCATCGGCGTAGATGGTGGCCTCATATTTCTTGCCCGGAGTCAGGAAGTCCAGCTTCAGCTCCGATTCGTGGCCGTTGTAGCCGGCGGTGCAACCCATGTACCAGTTGTCAGTGCCTTTGGCGCGACGTGCGATGGTGATGTATTCGCCCGGCTCTGCTTCGAGATATTTGCTCTCATCCCAATCCACGGGTACGTCTTTGATGAACTGGAAGGCGTCCATGAAACGCTCGTAGTTTTCAGGCACATCCGCTGCCATCTGCAAGGGGCTGTACATCGTGACGTAGAGAGCCAGTTGGCGAGCCAGCGTGGAGCGTACGTGCGAGGTGTTTCCGGGATTCATCTTGCTGCAATCCATTTCGAAGATGCCCGGTGTGTAATCCATCGGGCCGCCGATGAGGCGGGTGAACGGCAGGATAGTGGTGTGATACACCTTGTTGCCGCCAAAGGATTCATACTCCGTGCCGCGGGCCGATTCGTTGCCGATGAGGTTCGGATAGGTGCGGCAGAGGCCGGTGGGGCGTACTGCTTCGTGGGCGTTGACCATGATTTTGTAGTCCGCCGCCTTGGTCACGGCGTAGAGGTAGTGGTTCACCATCCATTGGCCGTAGTGGTGCTCGCCGCGGGGGATGATGTCGCCCACGTAGCCGCTCTTCACGGAGTTGTATCCGTTGTCCACCATGAACTGGTAGGCCTTGTCCATGTGCCGCTCATAGTTGCGCACGGAGCTGGACGTCTCGTGGTGCATCATCATCTTGACGCCCTTGGAGGCGGCGTAGCGGTGGATTTCCTCCACGTCGAAGTCGGGGTAGGGGGTCACGAAGTCGAAGACGTAGTCCTTGCTCTGCCCGAACCAGTCTTCCCAGCCCTCGTTCCATCCTTCCACCAAGACGGCGTCAAACCCGTGCTCGGCGGCGAAGTCGATGTAACGCTTCACGTTGGCGGTGTTGGCGGAGTGCTTGCCGTTGGGCTTCAGTTTGGAGTAGTCCGTCTGGCCCAGCTTCACGCTCAGCACGTCGTCCGTGTACGCCCAGGTGCCTTTGTTGGTGATCATGTCCCACCAGATGCCGACGTACTTCACGGGGTGTATCCACGAGGTGTCCGCCAGCTTGCAAGGCTCGTTCAGGTTCAGCGTGAGGCGCGAGGCGAGGATGTCGCGGGCGTCGTCGCTGACGATGATGGTGCGCCACGGCGAGTGGCAGGGCGTCTGCATGTAGCCTTTGTCGCCCTTGGCGTCGGGCGTCAGCCAGGATTCGAACACCAGGTTCTTGTCGTCCAGGTTGAGGCTCATGCACGAGTAGTCCACCAAGGCGGCTTCGTGCAGGTTGATGTAGAGCCCGTCGTCCGTCTTCAGCATCAGTGCCGTCTGCACGCCGGTGGGCGAGAACACGGTCTGCGAGGAGTTGGGCGTCACGGCGTCTTTCATCAGTCCGCGGATTTCCGTCAGGCGCGAGATGGTGTAGTCATACTCCTGCGTGTCATAGTCGCCGGGAATCCAGTAAGCGGTGTGGTCGCCGGTCATGGCGAACTGCGTATGCTCTTCCTTGATGACGAAGTAGTTCAGGTTCTTCTGGTGGGGGAACTCGTAGCGGAAACCCAGGCCGTCATTGTAGAGGCGGAAGCGGAGGACAATTTTGCGCTCGTTCGCGGGCTGGTCCAGGGTGACGGCCAGCTCGTTGTAGTGGTTGCGGATTTCGCTCTCCTCTCCCCAGACGGGTTTCCAAGTTTCGTCGAAGGTGGAGGTCTCGGTGTTGCTGATGACGAAGCCCGTCATCAGATTCGCTTTGGAGTCGATGAGTGCTTTGTCTTTGTTGCTCATCTCCGTCCATTCGAAGTCCGTCTTCTTGTCGGCGTCTTCCTTCTTCAGTTCCAATCCCAGCGTGCTGGGCTTGATGACGGCTTTGTCTTTATAGAAAAGCTCGTACGTGGGTGCGCCTTGCGGGTTGAGGTTGAAGTTCATCACCAGGTTACCGTCCGGCGACTTCAGCTGCTGGGCTGATGCCAGGAGGGCGCTGCAACACAAGGTTGCGGTCAGGGTCAGTTTGTTTTTTAGGTTCATAGTCTCACGTGGTATATAGGATTAAGGCAGTTCCCCGTTGTTGGGGCTTACCGTTTGCAAAGGTAAGCGCGGGGAAGATGCTCGTATCCCGTTGGATTGAAAATATAAATGTTTTGAAGCTTATTCTTCGTTTAAATATTTGTTATTCAGATTTTTATAAAATCATCCCTGCGTTCAGAATATAAACGCTTCAGAACTCCAGGAGTAGAGATTGGCGGGGTTGGAGTGTCAGTTTTTCGCCCAGTTGGATAGTTTTTCCACTGAGGATATCCTTTGCTTCCGCCTTCGGAAGGATTTCCTTGTAGGGGGTCAGATCCAGTTCCTGCGCCTGTCCGGTGCCGTTCATGATGACTACGACGGATTGATCCTCATGTTTGCGCTCGTAGACGTAGCATCCGTGTGCGATGGAGAAGTGCTTCATCGTGCCGCGTCCGACGGCCTTGTTCGTCTTGCGCCATGTCAGGAGCTTCTTGGCGTAGTCGTAGGCCCGGTTTTGCAGCTCGGTGCGGCCTTCGCGGGTGAAGGCGTTGGTCTTGTCGCCCGCCCATCCGCCGGGGAAGTCCTTGCGCAGCGTGCCGTCGCCCTCGCCCTTATCGCCGGTCATCAGGATTTCCGTGCCGTAGTACAGCTGCGGGATGCCGCGTGTGGTCAGCAGATAGAGCAGTGCCTGTTGGTAGCGGGTGAGGTTGTCGGCTTGCTCCTGGCGGGTGGCGAAGCGCGAGGTGTCGTGGTTGTCGAGGAAGGTGAGCAGGTTCATCGGATTGGCATACACCAGGTCCTGCGTGTTATAATCGTAGAGTTTGTAGAGTCCGCCTGCCCAGTCGGAGGTCTCCTCGTCGAAGGCAGAGCCCATCAATCCCTGCAGGGGGAAGTCCATGACGGTGGGCAGGTTGGAGTTGCGCGGAGCGGCCAGGCGGCTGTCCTTCTGCCAGAAGGAGACGAGGACATTGCTGTTGAGCCACGTCTCGCCCACGATGTTGAAGTTCGGATACTCTGTCAGTACCTCCTTGCACCACTGCGCCATGAAGTCAAAATCCGCGTAGGGGTGCGTGTCTTGGCGGATGCCGTTGATGCCGGCGAATTCTATCCACCAGATGCTCGTCTGGATGAGGTAGCGCGCCACGTGGCGGTTGCGCTGGTTGAGGTCGGGCATCACCTGCGTGAACCATCCGTCGGTGGCAATCCGCCGCTCATACTCTGCGGCGTGGACATCCTGCACGGAGGCCGTCTTGTAGGAGGTGGGCACGAAGTTGGACTTGAAGTTGAACCAGTCATCCGACGGGCGGTCCTTGAAGAGGTAGTTCTCGCTGCCGCAGTGGTTGAAAATCATGTCCATCACCACCTTCAGCCCCTTCTCGTGCGAGAGGTCGACGAGGTGCTTGAACTCGTCGTTCGTGCCGAAGCGGCGGTCAATCTGATAATAATCCGTGATGGCATAGCCGTGGTAGGAGCCGTCGGGCATGTCGTTCTCCTGCGTGGGGTTGAGCCAGATGGCCGTCACGCCCAGGTCGGCGATGTAGTCCAGGTGCTCTTCGATGCCCTTCAGGTCGCCGCCGTGGCGGGCATACTGCTCGGTGCGGTCCACCTTGGCCTCCAGCATCCCCTCGACCACGTCGTTCGCCGGGTCACCGTTGGCGAAGCGGTCGGGCATGATGAGGTAGAGCACGTCCTCGGCCGTGAAACCCTGTATGTCCTCGCCGCGGCGTGTGCGCTGCTTCAGGGTGTAAGGCACGGTGGTGGTCTTCTTGCCCTGCTTCAGGACGATGTCAAAGGTCTGCGGTGCGGCCTCGGAGAGGTCTACGTACAATAACAAGTAGTTGGGATTCTGCTGCTTCACCACGTCGCGCAGCTCCACGCCCCGGGCCCGGAGGCTGACGTCGGCGGAGGCAATGCCCTCGCCATACAGCAGGATTTGCAACTCGGGATTCTGCATCCCCGCCCACCAGAACGTGGGGGCCACTTTCTCCACTTTCGCGGCACGGGCGGTGGAGAACCACCCTAAAAGACTGAATGCAGCCATAAGCCAGATAACATTTAGTTTCATGATACGTAACGTTTGGTTTTGAAATTTGTTCAGCGCAAAGGTAAGGGCTTCCTCCGCACGCCCGCGGCTTTAGAATGTTTTTATAAACGCTTTTTGATTTTAATCAATTTATAATCAGCGTAATTTCTCTTTTTATAGGGTCGGAAAATAGAAACGGTTTAAAGGGGGTGGGTATGTTGGTGCGACAGGAATCCCGATGCTAACGCAGCAGTTTGCAATTATGACACACCGCCTTGATTCTAAATTTTGCCGTCAAAAAGACAAGGATGTCGAAAAGACATCAAGTCGTTTTCAGGGGCATTACATTACAGTCATTACAGTTGCAAAATGTGTTTTCTAAGACGGGTATACTCGTTATTATATTTATATTATATATATATTTATATATATAATATACTTCTTTTTTTAGTCGGAAGCGCTTGAAAAGTCGTTTTTTAAACTGTAATGACTGTAATGTAATGCCTGAAACGCTTTTCTCCGTAACGGCAACAGCCGCAGGACTGTTTCTTTCTCTGATTTGCCATCCTAACAAAATGATTATCAATGCAAAATATAAAAAGTGCGCGAAAACGGGCAAAACACCCTATTGTTCGCGCCCAAAATTTTGGCATTCTCGCCCATATTGCTTACCTTTGCAGAGGTAAGGCGATACGTATCCGCTCCGCCAAACAAAGCGGCTCGCTTGCGGAAATAACGTCCCCGCCTTCGCAAAACATTGTTTGTTGAATCGATAAGACCATAAAACCCATGATACAGACCTTTGTACTGACCTTGATACTCTTCCTCGCCTCCGTGTCCGTGCCGGTGGAAGCCTCTGCACAGGCTACCCCGATGCCTGCCGACTCCGTCCGCGCCGTGCTGGCCGAGCTGGACGAGGCCATCGCCCGCAAGCACCAGTTCCACGCCGCCAAGGAGTTCCGCATTGCCGACCTGCGCCGCCGCCTGACACTGTCCCGCGACACGTTGGAGCAGCACGACCTGTGTGAAGCGCTGTTTGACGAATACCTGCACTATCAGGCCGACTCGGCCGCGCACTACCTCGGCCGCCGCCTGCAACTCCTCCCCGCCCACGGGCAGGAAGACCTGAAGGCGCACGCCTACATCGACCGCGCCGCCGTGATGGGCGTGACGGGCATGTACGCCGCCGCCATAGAAGTGCTGACTGCCATCCCCACCGACAGCCTGAAGCCGGAGACCCGCGTGGAGTATTACCGCGCCTGCCGCTCTTGCTACGGCTGGATGGCCGACTATTCGCTGGCCGGGCATGGCAGACGCCGTTACGTGGAGCAGACTGACCGCTACCGCGACTCTATCCTGCTGGCGGACGACCCCGTCACCGCCGACATCACCCGCGCCGAACGCGCCGCCCTGAGAGGACGGGCAGACCAGGCTGTGGCCATCCTGCGGAGGCACCTCTCCGGCGACGCGGGCGACATGCAGACCCTGTCCTACCTGAACTACACCATGTACGAGGCCTACGCGGCCAAGGGCGACACCGTCCGCCAGGTCTACTACCTGGCACGCACCGCCTTGTGGGATCTGCAACGCGCCGTCCGCGAGTATGCCTCGCTGCACAAGCTGGCCCGCCTGCTCTACGAACAGGGCGACCTGGAGCGCGCCTACACCTACCTGAACTGCTCCATGGAGGACGCCGTGGCCTGCCACGCCCGCCTGCGCTCGCTGGAAGTGACGGAGATTTACCCCATCATCGACCGCGCCTATCGCGAGCAAGAGCGTCACGAGCGTGCCGTGGTCACCGGCCTGCTCATCGGCATCAGTCTCCTGGCACTGCTCCTCGTGGGGGCCGTCGTCTACCTCTACCGCTGGATGAAGAAGCTGGCCGCCATGCGCCGCGACCTCTACCAGGCCAACCGCCGCCTGCATGCTGCCAATCTCAGCCTGGAGCAGACGGGGCGCATCAAGGAGGTCTACATCGCCCGCTACCTGGACCGTTGCGTCACCTACCTGGACAAGCTGGAGCAATACCGCCGCTCGCTGGAGAAGCTGGCCATGGCGTCGAAGACCGACGCGCTGTTTCACGCCATCCGCTCCGACCAGTTCCTGCGCGACGAACGCAAGGCCTTCTACCGCGACTTCGACAAGTCCTTCCTGGAGCTGTTCCCGCGGTTCATCGATCGCTTCAACAACCTCTTGCAGGAGGACGGGCGCATCACTCCCAAGCCGGGCGAACTGCTCAACACAGAGCTGCGCATCTTCGCTCTCATCCGCCTGGGCGTGACGGATACGAACAGCATCGCCCACTTCCTCGGCTACTCCCTCGCCACGGTGTATAACTACCGCAGCAAGCTTCGCAACAAGGCAGTGGGCGACAAGGATAAGTTCGAGCAGGAGGTGATGGGGATTGATTGAGAATTCTCAATTTTCAATTCTCATTTCTCCTTGATGATGCTCACGCAGCATGCGCCTACTATCAGCAGGCAGCCCGCCAGCACCAGCATGTTCACCTCCGGCGGCACGGCACCGGGCCGCGTGAAGAGGTGCAGCACCTGTCCGCCGAGGGCAGCCGCCACGATCTGAGGCACGCAGATGGTGCCGTTGAAGAGGCCGAGATACGTGCCCATGTGGCCTCCGCTCAGTGCATTGGTCAGGATGGTGAAGGGCAGAGCCAGCATAGCCGCCCATGCGCATCCTATCAGCAGGAAGGATACGAACAGCAGGTATTGGTCATGCACGAAGTAGGTGGAGATGAAGCCGATGCCCCCCAGCACGAGGCTGAGCGAGTAGGACAGCTTCCGGTTCTTGAACACGGGCAGCACCATCGCCCAAATGACCGATCCGATGGCCTGCACGGCGAAGAGGATGCCCACCCAGTCGCCTGCATTCTGGTATTGCTGCGATTGCGTGTCCAGCACGAGGCTGCTGACGCCGTCCTTCACCACCTCCACGGCGGGTGTGTCGAAAGCGCCGGCTGCCACCGTGCCGTTGGTGTAGGTCCACATGAACATGAAGGCCGCCCAGCAGAAGAATTGCACGAGGCCCACCGTCCAGAAGGCTTTCGGCGCACGCGCCAGGAGGCGGAAGATGTTGACCTTCTCCGTCTTCTCCTCTTGCGAGATGCCGTGGTATTCGGCATAGAGCTGCGGCGGATATTCCTTCACCTTCACGGTGGTGTAGATGACGCAGAGGATGAGGATGGCCGCGCCGATGTAGAAGGAGTAGATGACCGAGTCGGGTATCACTCCCTTGGGTGCGATGTTGCTGATGCCGAAGGCGGCGAAGGCGAAGGGGAAGAGGTAGCCCGCCAAGCTTCCGGCGTTGCACAAGAAGCTCTGTATGGCATAGGCCAGGCCTTTCTGTTTCTCATTGACCATGTCGCCCACCATCATCTTGAAGGGTTGCATCGCCACGTTGATGCTGGTGTCCAGCAACATCAGGGATATCAATCCGAACACCATCGCCGCACCCACCGTCATGCCGAAGCTGCCGGCGTTGGGCAACATGCACATCACGAGCACGGCCACCGCTGCTCCCACGAAGAGGTACGGTATGCGCCGCCCGAAGCGGCACCACGTGCGGTCGCTGAACACGCCGATGAGGGGTTGCACGATGATGCCCATCAGCGGGGGCAGTATCCAGAAGTAACTCAGGCTGTGCGGATCGGCGCCCAGCGTGGAGAAAATGCGGCTGATATTGGCGCTCTGCAAGGCGTAGGCTATCTGTACGCCGAAGAAGCCGAAGCTGATGTTCCACAGCTTCCAGAAACTTTTATTGGGTATTTCTTTCATTGGTTTTAGTTTGTTAAATAGGAATTTAGCGGCCGAAGGCCGCAATTGAAAATTGAAAATTGAGAATTGAAAATTAGCCGATACAATGAGCAATTTCAGTTTGTACTGCATTCTCAATTTTCAATTCTCAATTTTTAATTGTGCGCTTTGCGCACCTAAATTATCATTTTACCGTCCGCTCTCGTCAATCATCTTGCGGATTTTCTCGTTGAACGCATCTTGTTTCATCAATTCTTCGATGCTGATGTGCATGCGCCAGCGCCAGTAGTGGTGCGGGTTGGCAGGCACGTTGATGCGCTCGATGGCGATGTCCGGATTGCGCAGCGTCTCGTCCATCGACGTCCAGTCTTGCCACGTCAGGATGCAGAGCATGGAGGGGCTGTAGAGGTGGCGTCGCACCACATCCTCGCAGAGCCAGCCGGGTGCATGTACGGGCACCTCTCCCCAATGACCCAGTTCGTGGCGGAAGTAGCGGGCAGACGTCGTGCGATCTTCCTCCCACCAGCCGCGGAAGGAGCTCATGTCGTGCGTGCCGATGGTGCAGACGGAGCGGAAGGGGTAGGCCCACACATGTCCGAATTCGTCTTCCGGCCGTTTGGGCATTCGCTGGATTTCGAGCGAGAGAATCTGCAACTGCTCCATCACCCAAGGTACGCAGTCGGGCACCATGCCGAGGTCTTCGCCGCACACCAGCATCCGGGTGGCTTGCGTCAGGACGGGGAGCTTCTTCATCGCCTCACGATACCAGAAGTCGTTGTGCCGACGGTAGTAATAATCGTTGTAGAGGCGGTTGAAGGCATCTTTCTCCCGTTGGCTCAGGCGGTGGTAGATATAGTCGTTTTGCACGGCGATGCGCGGATGATACATCTCCGGATTGTCGCGGTCGGGGATGAAGAGCACGTCGCTCACCAGGGCGTAGAGGCCTTCCTTGAGGTTGAGCGTATCTGCATCGTCTTTCCCTGCGAAGTAGGCTTCTATCTTGCGCTGCGTGTCAAACTCCGGCCGCATGGCGTAGATGTCGTCATGCAGGTGTTGCACGAAGGTGTCGCGCACCTCCTGCGAGCGGGCGCCGAACATCTGATTCAGCATGAAGTCATTGATGAACGGGCGTGTCATGAACTCTTTCTGGAAGGGGAGGCCATAGCTCTCTATTTCGCCCACGCTCATCGGCAGAGCCGGTACGAACTGCCCCAGGAGACCGTGTACGGAGTGCGTGGGAATCTCCCAGATGCGGAAGAAGCCCAGGATGTGGTCGATGCGGTAGGCGGAGAAGTAGTCGGCCATCTTGCGGAAGCGGCGTTGCCACCATTGGTAGCCGTCCTCCTCCATCACCTTCCAGTTGTAGGTTGGCATACCCCAGTTTTGTCCCTTGGTGGAGAAAGCGTCGGGGGGAGCACCCGCCTGGCCGTTCATGTTGAAGTAATACGGCTCTATCCACGCCTCCACGCTGGTGCGGCTGATGCCGATGGGGATATCTCCCTTGACGATGACACCCCGTTCGCGCCCATAGTTGCAGGCATCCAGCAGCTGGATGTGCAGCAGGTATTGCACGAAACAGTGGAAGGAGGTCTCTGCATAGGCTTCATTCTCCGGGGCACAGAGCTGTTCGGCTATTTCTGTACGGTAGGTGGCGTATTCTCCCCATTGGTGGAAGTCGGGCGTGTGGAAGCGGTCGCGCAGGTAGCAGAAGGCGGCATACGGGCGGAGCCATTCGGCATTGTCGCGGTAGAAGGATTGGTAGCCTTCGGAGGGCAGGACGGATGCTTGCTCTTGCTGGAAGACGGCTTTCAGATAGGCACGCTTCCAGTGGTTCACCTCTTCGTAATCCACCTGCGGCAGGGCGTTCAGCTCCTGACGCTTCTGCTCGAAGGCGATGCTGGCTTCGTGATCATGCAGGGGCGGGAGTTGGCGCAGGTCGACGTACATCGGATGGAAGGCGTAGATGGAGATGGAGCTGTAGGGATAGGAGTCCGTCCACGTGCCGGTCATCGTGGTGTCGTTGATGGGGAGCACCTGCACGGCGCGCTGATGCGTGTCGGCCGCCCAGCGGATGAAGGTCTTCAAGTCGCCGAAGTCGCCCACGCCGTAGCTTCCTTCGGAGCGGAGGGAGAAGACGGGGATGGCGCTTCCGGCCACCTTGTATTGCTCGTCGGCGAAGAATACTTCCTCTTCCACGCCCACATACGTCTCGCCCGGTTGGAGAGCAGGCGGAGTCAGGGTGCGGTTATCGCCAGCCTCCCATTCGCTCACGCCTTGACCGTCCTCGTCGAGGGTCACATATTTGTATTGAAAGGAGGGGGGCAGTGCGGAGGCATCCAAAGCCAGTTGCCAGACGTTGGGTTGCACCTCGCTCATGCGGAGTGGGGCGCAATCTCTCCAATTGCCCAGGGCTTTGCAATTGCCCGTTACTCCCAGGATGCGCCGCTTCGTGCGGGGGGAGGGACACAGGACACGGAGGATGATGCGCGCTTCGCCTTGGGGCAGGGAGAGTGCTTCGCAGGCATTCTCCTCATCCGTGCGGCAAAAGGCGGAGCTGAAGCGATAAGACGCCGCAGGCAGGTCGCGCCAAGTGTCTTGCAGGAGGTAATGACCGGCATCATCTCCCGTCGGACAAAGCGTGTGGGCGATGGCACCGAACTCCACTCGCACGGGTTGTCCGTCGCGATAGACGGCATAGCGGTAGGAGACGGGTGCGTCGGGATGCACCGGCCGGAAGCTGGTGTGGCCTTCCCATTGATTTCCGTCCACGGTGGACAACTCTACTTCGGGTCCCTCGTGGAGGAGCACACGGAGGCTTTCGCCCCACGTGGTGTGATACTGAATTCTGAAGGTAATTGTCATAAGTTGTTTCGGTATTAGTACATTATACATTTTTTTATTCGTGACGCAAATGTAGCGAGAGAAAAGGGAAACACCCGCCCAAAGAATGAAAATATAAATCAATATAGACTAAAATCGGCCTCACAGATATTTCTGAAGCCTATCCGTAGTGAAAAGAATATAAACAGCTTATAGGGGGATGGAGGCCTCCTCCGTGGGAGCAGCGAGTGCAGGATATGACGGAGATGATTTCCATAAAGATACCCTTTGCTATGATTTTTTGCATTGACAGTCAATGGTATAAAGAGATTGATGTCTCCATTTTCTTTCTATTTCCGAGGCAATGCCGGATAAACCATGTATCTTTGCCTGCAAAACTTACTTGTTTTACATCTAAATGATTATCCTATGAAGTTGAAACACTTGTTGATTTTGCCGGCATTGTCGGTGATGGGGTGCCAGTCAGTACCCGGCTCCCCGGACGAGTACCCCATGCCGGAAGGCCAATGGGAAGAAATGACGTATGCCCCCGCAGGCACCAAGTTTGCCCTGTGGGCGCCTACCGCTGAAGAGGTCAGCCTCAAGCTCTATGCCAAAGGGCAGGGCGGACAACCCACCCAAGTCCTCGCGATGAAGGAAGACGACGGAGGCATGTGGCGCACCGAGGTATCGGGCGATCTGAACGGACAGTTCTATACTTTCGACGTGAAGGTGGAGGGTGCCTGGCTGGGTGACACGCCCGGCGTATGGGCCAAGGCCGTGGGAGTGAACGGCGACCGCGCCGCCATCCTCGATCTGGACACCACCGACCCCGAAGGCTGGGCATCGGACACGCGCCCCGCATTGAAGAGCTTTGCGGACATCATCCTCTATGAGATGCACCACCGCGACTTCTCCATCGACTCACTCAGCGGCATCACGAACCGCGGCAAGTACCTCGCCCTGACCGAAGAGGGCACCACCTCCGCCCGCGGAGGACAAAAGACGGGCATCGACCACCTGAAGGAGCTGGGCGTGACGCACGTGCACATCCTCCCCTCCTTCGACTACTCCTCCGTGGACGAGACGCGCCTCGACCAGCCCCAATACAACTGGGGATACGACCCGAAGAACTACAACGCCCCCGAAGGCTCCTATTCCACCAATCCCTACGACCCCGCCACGCGCATCCGCGAGTTCAAGCAGATGGTCATGGCCCTGCACCGGGCAGGCATCCGCGTGGTGATGGACGTGGTGTACAACCACACGGCCGTCACCCAGGGCAGCAACTTCGAGCGCACCGTGCCCGGATACTTCTACCGCCAGCGCCCGGACGGCACCTTTGCCGACGCATCCGGCTGCGGCAACGAGACGGCCTCCGAGCGCGCCATGATGCGCCGCTACATGGTGGAGAGCGTCAAGTATTGGGTCAATGAGTACCACGTGGACGGCTTCCGCTTCGACCTCATGGGCATCCACGACCTGGAGACGATGCGTGCCATCCGCCGCGCCCTGGACGAGATAGACCCCACCATTTACGTCTATGGCGAAGGTTGGGCCGCCGGCGCTCCCCAGCTCCCCACGGACTCCTTGGCGATGAAGAACAACATCGACCGCCTCTCGCGCATCGCCGCCTTCAGCGATGAATATCGCGACAGCCTCCGCGGCCCCTTCGGCAACGATGCGCAGGGCGCTTTCCTGGCCGGATTGGAAGGCCATGAGGCAGGTATCCGCTTCGGCGTGGCAGGCGGTGTGGAGCATCCGCAGGTCAACGACGGCGAGGTGCATCGCGTACCCAAGTTCTGGGTCAACGAGCCCACCCAGTTCATCAGCTACGTCAGCTGCCACGACGACATGTGCCTGGCAGACCGGTTGAAAGCCACTCTGCCCGACGCCGGCGTGTCCGTACGCAAAGCCCTGCACAAGCTGGCCGAGACCGCCGTCCTCACCTCGCAGGGCGTGCCCTTCATCTTCGCCGGCGACGAGGTGATGCGCGACAAGCAGGGCGTGCACAACAGCTTCAACAGCCCCGACAGCATCAACACCATCCGTTGGGAACTGAAGCGCGAGAACCGTGACGTCTTCGACTACATCCGCGGACTCATCGCCATGCGCCGCGCCCATCCGGCCTTCCGCCTGGGCGACGCCGAGCTGGTGCGCGAGCATCTGGAGTTCCTGCCCGACACGGAGGACAACGTCGTGGCCTTCCGCCTGAAGGGGCAGCCCGCGGGCGACACGTGGAAGGACATCACCGTCATCCTCAACGCACGCGCCGAGGCCGCGACGGTCAGCCTGCCCCAAGGCACGTGGCAAGTGGTCTGCCGCGACGGGAGAATCAATCCCGACCGGGGACTTGGCACCGTGCAGGGCGGACGGGTGAGCGTCGCCCCCCGCTCGGCATTGATTGTACATCAATAACCACACCCTTGTAATATCTCCATCAAGCCCGGCTTCGTCCCTCGGATGAGGCCGGGTTTTTCGTACCGTTCGCGATAGATATCTTGCTAAGGATAAGTTTAATATCCTATATAGGATAAATTTTATATCTTACGTAGGATAAATTTCTTATCCTTCTAAAGATAATTTTTTATCTTTTATAAGATATGAATCACGAATGGTACTTGTGTATGAGGCACATACGTCTATCTGTGCGGGCGTAACCCGCCCGGATAAGCCTGCGCGGGCATCTTCATTGCACAAAGGAGGTTAAAAAGGGTGGGGATATGCGGATAATCCGTATATTTGTCCCCAGTGTAACCGAACATACGACGTGAGACAGACCTACACCTATTATATATATGCACTCCTGGCGTGCTGCCTGCTGTGGGCGGCTCCCCTTCCGGCCAGGAAGCGGCAGGCCCCCCCGGCTCCCGACGTGCAGGAGCTGCGGGCGGACTCGCTGATGGAGCGTGTCATCTTCTTTGCGCCGATGTACGAAGAGGCCGTCGCCGCCTACAAGGCCGACCTGTATATCAAGGGCCGCATCCACGTGAAGAAGCAGAACTTCCTGCTGCGCTTCTGGCCCAGCATCTTCCGCCTGCGCCGGGGCGTGCGGGAGTATCTGATGGAGACCTACGGCGAACTGAACTATACCGCGCCCGACCAGTATGACCAGCGGGTGACGGCCGCCATGGGCACCTCGTCCGAGTTCTGGGACATGGACCACCGGCTGCCGGAGTATTTCCACATCAATGTCTATTCGCCCACGCTGCTCGACGACAAGCTCATCTCCCCCCTGTCGCCCCGGGCCGACCGCTTCTACCGCTACCGGCTGGATTCGGTGTGGGGCCCGCGGCACGACCGGACGTACCGCATCCGCTTCACGCCGCGCACCAAGAGTTTCCAGCTGGTGGAGGGCTATGTGGTGGTCAGTGACAATGTGTGGAGCGTGCGCGAGATGCGCTTTGCGGGGCGTTCGGAGTGGTTCCGCTTCAATGTTCTGCTCCGCATGGGCGAGGTGGGGCAGCGCGACGAGTTCCTGACCCGGCGCAGTGACCTGGAGGGGTACTTCAGCCTGTTGGGCAACAAGATCGAGGGGCAATATACCGCCCTGCTGGATTACGGGGAAATCACCCCCCTGGCCGACAGCGAGGCCGCTCCCCGGCGCGAGCGGAGCCGGTATGACTTGTCGGAGTCCTACGTGTTGCGGTGCGACACCAATGCCCTGGTGCGCGACACGGCCACGTTCAACGACCTGCGCCCGCTGCCTCTGTCCATGCACGAGCGGGGCATCTACCGGGACTATTACCGGAGCCAGGACAGCCTCCCGCGGCGTCGGCGTCGGCACAGCAAGTCGCTGGAGTTCATGGGGCAGATGGGCGAGCTGCTCATCAGCGACCATACGTTCAACCTGTCCAAGATGGGGAGTGTGCGCTGTTCGCCGCTGATCAATCCGTTCCTCGTGAGCTACAGCGGGTCCAACGGGTTCTCTTACAGGCAGGAGTTCCGCTACAACCGTCTCTTCCCGGGCGACCGCCTGCTGCGCGTCGTGCCCAAGATTGGTTACAACTTCACGCGCAAGGAGTTTTACTGGTCCGTCGATACGGATTACGAGTATTGGCCGGAGAAGCGGGCTGCCCTCCACCTCAACCTGGGCAACGGCAACCGCATCTACAACAGCCGTGTCCTGGACGACCTGAAGGCCATGCCGGACAGCCTCTTCGACTTCGACCAGATACACCTGGATTACTTCAAGGACTTCTACTTCCGCCTGCGCCACACGTGGGAGATTGTGAACGGGCTGACGCTGGACGTGGGTGTCTCCATCCACCGGCGTACGGAGGTGGAGCGCAGCAACTTCGAGTATGTCTATCCGGAGATGCCGCCGGTCAAGTCGCTGGGCGGCAAGGCCGCGACGGACAGGCCCGATGTTCCGACAACGGTCATCCCGGCTTTCGACCCGGCATTGCTCAACCGCTTCCGCCACTCCTACAACAGCTTTGCGCCGCGCATCGTCCTCACGTGGACGCCCGGACAGTATTATTACATGGACGGGAAGCGCAAGGTGAATCTGCATTCCAACTATCCCACCGTGTCCGTCGACTGGGAGCGGGGCATTGCGGGCGTCCTGCCCAACTCCGGCTCTTACGAGCGCTTCGAGGTGGACTATCAGCACCAGATCCGGTTGGGGCCGATGCGCAAGCTGTACTACCGTATGGGGTGGGGTAAGTTCACCGACCAGAAGGATATCTACTTCGTGGACTTCGCCAACCTGGCGCGGCATAACCTGCCCGTGGGGTGGAACGATGAAATAGGCGGGGTCTTCCAGCTCTTGGACGGGCGATGGTACAACTCGTCTCGCGAGTATGTCCGGGGTCATGTGACCTATGAGGCGCCTTTCCTCCTCCTACCTCACCTGATGAAGTACACCCAGTACGTGCTGAACGAGCGTGTCTATCTCAATGCCTTGGCCGTTCCCCACTTGAAGCCTTACCTGGAGGCGGGGTATGGCATCGGCACCCATGTGTTCGACTTCGGGGTCTTTGTCAGCTTTGCCAATTGGAAGTACCAGGAGGTGGGCTGCAAGTTCACGTTCGAGCTGTTCAATCGTTGAGTCATTCGTAGATTCGGCTGAGCAGGCGGTTCAGCCAACCCCACTTCATGCGGAACCACCGTCGGGTGCTGGTTTGCCGTCCTCCGAAGCGTAGCACGAAGTCCCGGTATCCGTGATGCCGGAAGGGGAGTCCCACGTCCATGAACTCCAGGTGTCGGTATCCCCGTTGCTTGGCATCGACCAGGGCATACCAGACGGCCAGTATCCCCGGGTATTGTCGTGCATACCTCTTGCGCATTCCTCCGGAGAACCAGAGGTAAGCCGTCCGTCCGGAGTAGATGCAGACGCTTCCCCCGATGATGCGGTTGCGGTAGGTGACGATGAAGATGCGTCCGTGTTCGCCTTCGGTCAGCCAGTGCTCCAGTTCGCGGAAGAAGCGCAGGCTGGGGAAGTGGCGCCGCACCTTGAAGGAGTAAACCCGGTGGAGCATGCGGGCGAAGGCTTGGATTTCGGTCGGGTCGTGGGTCTCGCGCACCTCCGCCCCGTTCTTCAGACCCTTGCGGATTTGGCGCAGGCGTGAGGGACTGAACCGCTTCTCCGGCGGGCGGTCTCCGTGGATGGAGTTGCGCACCTTCAGCCAGTTGAGAGGGAAATAGCCGTGCTGGCGGAAGTGGCGGTAGCCAAACTTGGCATCGTCCAGGTTGCGGAATTCGATGAGGAAGGATTGTTGCAGGGCCTCTTCGGTCAGTCGGGCCAGCAGTTCGGCGAAGACAGGTTCACGCTGCTCGTCCGGGCAGAAGTACTCTCCCGCGCCATAGACTTCGCATCGGCGGATGAAGGCAGGGGGTGTGAGTCGTACACTCCGGCGGACAACTCCCAGCAACTTGGCCACCGGGCGTCCGTCTTCCCACGCAACAACCAGTAGCGGATTATAGCCGGGCGTTGCCTCGTAGAGGCGAAACAGCTCGGTAGAATGGAAGAGGTCAGTCCCGGGCAGGTCGGGAAGCGGGCTCTTGGCACGGTATATGGTCACTTGCAAAGGCATCGGGCACAAATATAGCCAAAATCTCAGACTTTCCTTATCTTTGCATCCGATTTTGTCAATGTTACAGATATGGATAGTTTTAGCCAACTCATCAAACTGCGCCGCAGCATGCGGCAATATACCGACGAGGAACTGACGCAAGAGCAGGTGGTCGCCTTGATGCGTGCCGCGCTGATGGCGCCCTCGTCCAAGCGTAGCAATCCCTGGCAGTTCATTGTCGTGGACAATAAAGAACTTTTGCGTCGCCTTTCTCTCTGCAAGGCGCAGGCTTCGCAATTCATTGCCGATGCCGCCCTGGCCGTGGTGGTTGCGGCCGATCCCTTGGCCAGTGATGTATGGATAGAGGATAGTGCCATTGCCGCCGCCTATATCCAGTTGCAGGCCGAAGATTTGGGGCTGGGCAGCTGCTGGGTGCAGGTGCGCGAACGGTTCACCGCCTCGGGTCAGCCAAGCAATGACTACGTGCATGAGGTCTTGGACTTGCCGTTACCCTTGCAAGTGCTTTGCATCATTGCCGTGGGGCACAAGGGCATGCAGCGGAAGCCTTTCAACGAAGACAACCTGCAGTGGGAGAAGGTTCATCTGAATGCTTGGACGGAAGGAGGCGACCAATGATGGCCAAGGCACGGAATAACAGTGATACCTATCGCGCCACCGCCGTCACGCTCATTCTTTTCGGTGTGCTCTATCTGGTAGACCGCATCGTAGGCTTTGGCAATTTTGGCCTGCCGTGGGTGATGAACAAGGATAATTTCCTGCTCTACACCGCCGTGGTCTTCCTCTTGCTGAAGCACGACAAGTCTGTGGGGCTGGTGCTTATCGGCTTGTGGATTGTGCTCAATTTCAATCTGATCACCGCCCTGGCCGGCTCCATGTCCGCCTATCTCTTGCCCCTGGCTCTGCTGGTATTGGGCGCCATACTTTATTTTATATCTACCCGTTAATCTTTCCGAAACGTGAAACGCAGCATAGAAGATACTTCCATCGTAATGGTGGGTGCTGGCAATCTGGCAACCCATCTCTCGCGGGCCTTCTACCGGAAAGGTTTCCGCATCTTGCAGGTCTATAGCCGCACTTCCGAGTCTGCCACTCGTCTGGCTCAGGAGGTGGAGGCCGATCCGGTCACCGACCCTTCGCAACTCGTTTCCCATGCCCGTCTGTATATAGCCGCCTTGACTGATGAAGCCTTGCCCGGGCTGATTCCTGCGCTGACCAACGGGCGTGAAGATGCGCTGTGGGTGCATACGGCAGGAAGCCTGCCCATGGATTTGTGGGTAGGACATGCGCAGCGGTATGGGGTGTTCTATCCCATGCAGACCTTTAGCAAGCAGCGCGAAGTGGACTTCAGTCACATCCCTGTCTTTGTGGAGGGATGCGATGCGGAGACCATCGGGTTTCTCCGTGCCGTGGCTGCAGCTCTCACGTCGAAGGTCTATGAGGCTACTTCCGAACAACGCCGTTACCTGCATCTGGGGGCCGTGTTGGCGTGCAACTTCACCAATCATCTGTATGCTTTGGCATCCGACCTTCTGACCCGCCACCAGCTGCCTTTCGATGCCCTCTGGCCTTTGATAGACGAGACGGCCCAAAAGGTGCATGAGCTTCCTCCCGACCGGGCGCAGACGGGGCCCGCGGCCAGGGGTGACCGGCATGTCATGGACGAACATCTGCGTCTCTTGGCCGACGACCCGTATTTGTCCGAAGTCTATCGGTTATTGTCGCGGGGAATAGAAACGCATCGCTAACCACTAATCATTAATCACTGCTGAATCAATGAGTACCATCAATTATGACCTGAGCCGTTTGCGTGCACTTTTGTTCGACGTGGACGGCGTTCTTTCCGCCACCGTCATCCCTATGAGTCCTGATGGCGAGCCCTTGCGCACCGTGAATATCAAGGACGGTTATTCCCTGCAACTGGCCGTGCGCCGCGGGTTGCATGTGGGTATCATCACCGGGGGGCGTACCGAAGCGGTTCGTCGGCGTTTCCTTTCCTTGGGCCTCGACCCGGCCGACATCTATCTTGGCTCTTCGCTCAAAGAGAAAGATTATGTGGATTTCCGCCAGCGCCATGGATTGACCGATGCCGAGATTGCTTTTATGGGCGATGATATTCCGGATATCCCTGTCCTCCGTCTCTGTGGATTGCCTTGCTGTCCCCGGGATGCGGCGCCCGAAGTGAAGCAGGTCTGCCGATACATTTCATACGCAGAAGGAGGCTATGGATGTGGACGGGATCTGGTGGAGCAGACCTTGAAGGCAAAAGGACTGTGGATCTCGGATGATAAAGCCTTCGGCTGGTAAAGCTCTGAATAAGTTGCCGGGGGGGTATAATCTTAATTATTATTGTAGTATATGCTTGACAATCTGAAGAACTACCGCATTGTCCTCGCGAGCCAGTCGCCCCGCCGCAAGGAACTCTTGGCGGGACTGGGGCTGGAGTATGAGACTCGCGTCCTGCCGGATGTGGATGAGTCGTTTCCCGCTGATTTGACAGGTGGCGATATTCCGATGTACATCGCACGCGAGAAGGCAGAGGCCTATCGTCCGTCCTTGGGTGCGGACGAGTTACTGATTACGGCGGATACCATCGTCTGGCTGGGGGGTGAAGTGTTGGGAAAGCCTGCCGACCGTGATGATGCGCTGCGGATGTTGCGGAAGTTATCCGGACAAACACACGAGGTCTACACCGGCGTATGTCTGACGACGACTCGCTGGCAGCGCTCTTTTATGGCCCGTACGGAAGTGCGCTTCGCCACCTTGGATGAGGAGGAAATCGTGTGGTACGTGGATCGTTACCGTCCCTTCGACAAAGCCGGAGCCTATGGCGTCCAGGAATGGATTGGCTATGTGGGAGTGGAGCACATTGCGGGCAGTTACTACAACATCATGGGGCTGCCCGTACAACGGCTTTACCGGGAATTGAAGAAAGTGGAGGCTTGCCAAAGCGGAGAAGGATAATCTTTTAGACGCGGATTTAACGGATGAGACGGATTATTGATTTATGAAATCCGCAAAATCCGCATGATCCGCGTCTAAAGAATATCAAATTGTCAGTTCTCTTTTGATCTCGACACCCCCGGGGAAGTCAGAGGACCAAGTCTTTGATGAGCGGCAGGGCACTGTCATCGGCATCCAATTCGATGAGGGAGACACGGTCTCGGTCGAAGGCACGGCAGAACTCCTCATGGCTGCCAAAACAAGCGGCGGCCCGGCTGTAGGTCTCGGCGGCGTGTGGCAGATCCTCGGCTATGAGGTAGACATGCCCCAGGTTCAGCCAGTCGTCGCCCGTACGGTCCGACTCCGGGATGCGGTTGTAGTAGTCAATCGCTTGTTCCCACTTATTCAGCATCAAGGCGCTCCAGGCAATACCGCGCCAGGCACGGAGGCTGTGTTCCTCGCCCAAATCCACGCGGAAGAAGCATTCTTGTGCTTCTTCATAGTCTTGTTCGGCCAGTAGGCAGATACCTTCGTAGTAGACGAGCGAGAGGTCGTTCGGTCGGGCTTGCTGGGCGCGGCGGTATAGTTCGATGGCTTTTTCATAGTTCCCCGATAAACGTTGGCAGGTGGCGGCATGACGCAGGGTCCACAGACTGTCAGGCTTCCGTAGGTCTGCCTTTTGGTAGGCAAGGATGGCATTGGCATAATCCTTTTGCTTTTGGTAGCAGAGCCCCAACCGTTGGAACAGTTCGGCATCGATGCCCTCCAGGTTGCTCAGAAATTGGTAGATTTCCGTTGCTTGCGGCCATTTTTCTTGTCGGAAGTACAGGGCGGCCACCTCCTGCATCAGTTCGGGCTTCTGCACCAGGCTCCTCATAATGGGAGACGAGTAGGGATCAGCCGGTTCCTTGAAGGGATCGGTGAACTCTGTCCTGCGCCGGAAGAGTTTGAAGAAGCGGTAGAGATCATGGATGTACTGGTTGCTGACCACCTCCGGTTGAGCGGCATGGTTCTGCAGTCTTCCCAAGCGTTCAGGATTTACGGGCACATCGGCAAACTGTTGGTTCAGTTGACCCAGCATCAGTTCCCGCTGGGAGACAGGCAGGCTGTTGAGCATGAGAATCATGGAATACTTGTCACTGTTGCAGACGAAGCCCGCCTCAAGGAAGGGATACAGGAGCGACCCGAGTCCGTCCGATTGTTCCACGATTTCGCAGACCGCGGAATGCTGTGGGTCAAAGGGCCAGAACCAGTTGGGCATCTCCTGGAAGAAAGGATACCCTTTCAGGTGCTCGAAGGTACTCATATAGACATCGTTACCCTCCAGTTGTAGGTCGTTCATCTCCCGGAGTTTATCGTTCAATCCTGTCTTTTCCAAGGCTTCGTCCCAATCGGGGTTGAAGTCCTCGTCTTCCTCCGGGCTGAGGTTAAGGCGTCGGAAGAGGTCCTTGTGTTGCATGACGGTCGGTATGATTTCTTCCTGCATCTTGCGCTTGATGCGGTCTGTTCCGCAACTGCGGTACAGTTGGATGAGCACGGTATTCATGCGTTTACCCAAGCCCTGTTCGCGGTCATGTGCCTGGAGGAGTTCCGCCAGTTCAGGATAGTCATCCACTCGGCTTCCCCAGCGAAGCAAGGCCATAGTCAGGCCGACCAGTGCCCGTTCACGCGCTTCTACGTCGGGCAAGTCCAATGCCAGCAAGAGCCATTGTATCTTGGCCGGATCGAATAGTTCGAGTTGGTTCAATCCCACTGCGCTGATCATGAGGCAGAGGGCGGTCAGGGGAGCGGCGCCTGCTTCCAGCCATAAGCGTGCCTGCTTCGAATCTTCGGCTGTCCAGAAATCCTGTGCCCAGACGTCCAGAAAGAGTTGGCGGGCATTGGTCTCGAAGTTCAGGCGGAGCTCATGAGGAATATGGCCGTTGGCGGGCGGCAACAGGTAGAGAGACATGGTGTCATTGATATCCTGCAGGATTCTCAGCCGTCCTTCCAAAGAAGGCGGTTCCTGAAGGAGGACATAGCTGCGGCGCAGTTCATGGAAGTAACGGGGTGAAACCTTGTCCAGAGCCAGGATGCGGGCCCGGTCGGCCATTTCCTTCTGCTCCGTGCGGAGCCGTTCATAGAGGCTCTCGCGTTCCGGGTCGTCAAATCCCTGGCGCAGGTAGTCCAGCATATACTGATAGGCTGTCTTGTTCTGTTCCTGTCGGTCCTTCAGGTTCCAGTCGCCGCTTTGGGCAATCAATGCTTCGGTTTGGGTCTGTGCTTCTTTCAGTCGGCGCTGGGTCAGCAAGGTTTGGATACTCCGGTGGAGTTTGTTAATCTCTGCTTCGTTCATGGGTAGGTTTTTGGATAAGGTGAATGAAAATTAGAAACGGACCTGCACCTGTGCTTGCAGCAGGTTGGATGCTTCGCGCAGATGAGGGTCGCGGTACGTGTATTGCAGTTGCAGGCGGCATTTGGGATAGAACCACCATTGCGCGCCGGCTACATAATTTGCCTGCCAATCCTTTTGGGCCTTGTTGCGGTTGAAGTAGTCCACGGCGGCGATGACATCAATCTTGGGTAATACGTGCACCGAAGCTACGGCATAGTAGCCGTCGCTGCGCACCCGGCCGTCCTTGCCGTGCAGATACTCGGTGCGGATATCGACCGGACGGAACTTGAGCATCGCGCCTGCCGACCACCGGTTGCGGGTATAATTGTCGCCTACCGCTATGTCCGGGTTGACGGCAGACGTGCCGACGGCATGCCCCGTACCCTTGACAAACGTACCGCCCACGGCCAGCCAGTCGGTAGGATTGGCAATGAGGGTACCGACGATATCCTTTTGGTTATTGCCATCCTTCTTATTGATGCCTTGACCGTTCATCACGGCCAGTTTATAGTTGAACAGCTTGCCGAAGAGATCGCCGTAGACCATCAGGCCTATGTCGCGGCCGGCGTTTCCTCCATACAGCGGGTCACTGCTGTCATAGCCTGCCAGGTAGTTGGTAGCTTGCGAGTAGACATTGATCAGTTCCACACTGCAGGGCGACATGGGATTCTCAAAGGTGAACATCGTCTTGAACTCACCCAGACGGACGGACAATTCCGGCATGAACTTATACTCCGTATAGACCTCCAGAATGCGGCTTGTATTGGCGAAGTTGTAAGAGAAGTAGACGGACCAGCGGTCTGTTACCTTGCCCCGTAGCATGAGGATGGCACGTTTCACTTCAAAGGTATTGGCCTTGGCCCCCTCGGTATCGTCGTAGGTATAGGCCACTTGGGCATAACCCTCCACGGTCAGCCTCTCTTTCAGTGTATTGATCACATTGCCCATTTTCTTCTCTTGGGCGTAGGTGGTGCCGATGATGGACAGCAGCAATAAGAATGGAATCAGTCTTTTCTTCATGAAGATTAGGATGCAAAAACAAAGGCAATCCGGACGTTGCTGTCGGGATTGCCTTTGGGATTATTATTATCAATGTTTATTCATTGATAGCTGCGATACCCGGAAGAATCTTTCCTTCGATAGCTTCCAGCAAGGCGCCACCACCCGTGGATACGTAAGATACTTCCTTGGCCAGGCCGAACTTGTTGATGCAGGCCACAGAGTCGCCACCGCCTACCAGCGAGAAGGCTCCGTTCTTCGTAGCCTCTACGATGGCCTCAGCCACGGCGCGGGAACCGTGCGTGAAGTTCTCGAATTCAAATACGCCTGTCGGACCGTTCCACAGAATCGTCTTCGAGCTCTTGATGACATTGGCGAAGAGTTCTTCTGTCTTGGGACCTATGTCCAGACCTTCCCAACCGTCGGGGATGTCGTTGACGTCGCAGAACTTCGTGTTGGCATCGTTCGAGAAGGAGTCGGCAATCTTGGCATCTACGGCCAATACCAGGTTCACACCTTTGTCTTTTGCCTTCTTCATCAGGTCGAGAGCCAGATCCAACTTGTCATCTTCGCAGATAGACAGACCGATCTTGCCGCCCATGGCCTTCGTGAAGGTGTATGTCATACCGCCGGCGATGATCAGGTTGTCTACCTTGTTCAGCAGGTTCTCAATGATTTCAATTTTGGAGGAAACCTTCGAACCACCCATGATGGCGGTGAACGGACGATGGATGTCGTTCAGCACCTTGTCGACAGCCTTCACTTCCTTCTCCATCAGGTAACCGAACATCTTGTGATCCTTGTCGAAGTACTTGGCGATGAGCGCCGTAGAGGCATGTGCACGGTGAGCCGTACCGAAAGCATCGTTCACGTAGCAGTCTGCATACGAAGCCAACTTCTTGGTGAATTCCTTCTGGCTTTCCTTGACAGCCTTTTTGGCAGCAGCCTTTTCCTCATCCGTAGCATCGTCTGCCAGGCCACGGGGCTTGCCCTCTTCTTCTGCATAGAAGCGGAGGTTCTCCAGCACCAGCACTTCACCCGGCTTCAGGGCAGCGGCCTTCACGGCAGCTTCTTCGCCCATGCAGTCGTTGGCAAATTGCACTTCCACGCCCAGCAGTTCATTCAGGTGCTTCAGGATGTGCTTCAGGGAGAATTTGTCAGCTACGCCTTTCGGACGACCCAGGTGAGAACCTATGATGATGCTGCCACCGTCGGCCAGAATCTTCTTCAGCGTGGGCAGGGCGGCACGCATACGGGTGTCATCGGTGATGTTGAAGTTCTCGTCCAGAGGCACATTGAAGTCTACACGGACGAATGCCTTTTTACCGGCAAAGTTAAATTGATCGATTGTCATAACTTTATATTTTTAAATTAAAAGTGTAACTTTCTTCTTTCATTGCTGCAAAGTTAGCATTTATTTCTTTTGGGCAGTATAAAAAAATCTTATTTTATTCGCTTTTGTTTCCCGTATCCGGTCGAACCTTGTATTTTTGTTCATATTCTTTGCAGAGAAGGCGGAGTCCGCACCGGTCACATTGGGGTGTGCGTGCCTGGCAAATGTAACGCCCGTGCAGGATGAGCCAGTGGTGGGCAATGGGGATGTCTGCCTCCGGGATATGCTTCACCAACTCTTTCTCCACGCTCAGGGGCGTAGTGCATTGGTCCGATACCAGCCCCAGCCGATGACTGACGCGGAACACATGGGTATCCACCGCCATGGCGGCTTTGTGGAAAGCGACCGACTGGATCACATTGGCAGTCTTGCGCCCCACGCCGGGCAGTTTCAGCAGGTCTTCCATCGTTTCCGGCACCTCACCGTGGAAGTCTGTCAGCAGCATCCGTGCCATGCCCACCAGGTGCTTGGCCTTGTTGTTGGGGTAGGAGACACTGCGGATATATTCGAAGACGGCTTCCGGCGTGGCGGCCGCCAAGGCTTCCGGAGTGGGGAAGGCCTCGTAAAGGGCAGGGGTCACTAGGTTCACCCGCTTGTCCGTACATTGGGCGGAGAGAATCACGGCAATCAGCAGTTGGAAGGGATTCTCATAGTGCAGCTCTGTTTCTGCCACAGGTACATGTTCGCGGAACCAGGCCAGTATTTTCTCGTATCTTTCTTTCTTTCTCATCTCAGTTTGTTTTGATGGTAATGGGGCGATACCTTCAGGTGAAAGTAGAGGGTGGATACAATGGTGAGGCAGGCGCCGAACAGGTAGGCCCGGTCAAAACTGCTGATCTCTGCGATGTATCCGCCGGCCAGCATACCGATACCGATGCCCACATCCCAGGAGGTCAGGTAGGTAGATGTGGCAGTACCCCGCTGTTTGTTGGGAGCCAGGTTGACGAACAAGGTGTTGTAGGCCGGAAACATGATGCCGAAGCCTACGCCCAGTGTCAAGGCGATGGCGAAGAATAGCCAGCTGCATAGCGTGGCGTCCCACCGGATGATATAGACACATCCGGCCAGCAGGAAGAAACTGACAATAACCAGATAGAGTCCCGCCCCGATTACTTGGGTAATCTTCCCGTGGTCCACCAGACGTCCGGAGAACAGCCGCGATACGGCCATCCCCACCGCCATGAAGGTGAAGAAGAAGCCCGTGGACACATCCATACCGATCTGCTTGGCATACATAGCCACATAGTTGGTGGTCATGCCGTAGGGGATGGAGAGCAAGAGTAAGCTCAGTCCCGCCGGCATCCCTTTCAGCAGGATGAAGCGGTCCAGCGAAATCGGGTCGCGCTTCACGGGCGGCTTGTAAGGAGTCTTCACCAAAGAGGCACAGAGCATTCCCAGCAGGCAAGAGCCCAGTGAGGTGCAGAAGATGACCGGGTAACCCATACCGGCATCGTGCATGAATAGTCCCACCATCGGTCCGATGGACATGGCCGTGTTGTTGGCCAGCCCGTAGTAGCCCAGTCCTTCCCCACGGCGCGACGAAGGCATGATATCGATGACAATGGTATTGCCTCCGACGGTCACCGTGCCGAACGCCAATCCATGGATGATGCGGAGCACGATGAACAACGTCAGCGTTCCTGCCACCAGATAGCCGCCGAAGATGGCCGTGAACACGAAGTAGGCCAGGAGGTAGAGCGGCTTGCGGGCAAAGGTATCCAGCAGATACCCCGAGAAAGGCCGGATGCACAGCGCAGCGATGGTATAGCACGATAGCACGATGCCGATGGTCGCCTTGTCTGCCTGAAACACTTCGGCCAGGTAGAAGGGCAACACCGGCATCATCAGCCAAAATCCGAAATACAGCAGGAAGTTGGCTGCCAGGATGAAGCAATAGCTGGAGGTGACGAGCTTGTCTTTCATATCAGTACGCTGCCTCGAACTCGCGGAGGAAGCGCGTATCGTTTTCCGAGAACATGCGCAAGTCTTTCACCTGGTATTTCAGGTTGGTGATGCGTTCGATACCCATGCCCAGGGCATATCCGCTATACACCTTGCTGTCTATACCGCAGGCATCCAGCACGTTGGGGTCTACCATGCCGCAACCCAGGATTTCCACCCAGCCCGTGTGCTTGCAGAAGGGGCAACCCTTGCCGCCACAGATGTTACAGCTGATGTCCATCTCTGCGCTCGGCTCTGTAAAGGGGAAATAAGACGGACGCAAACGAATCTTCGTGTCACTGCCAAACATTTCCTGGGCAAAGAGCAAGAGCACTTGCTTCAGGTCGGTGAAGGATACACCTTTATCTATATAGAGACCTTCTACCTGGTGGAAGAAACAATGGGCGCGGTAGCTGATGGCTTCGTTGCGGTACACACGGCCCGGGCAGATGATACGGATGGGCGGTTGCGCATGCTCCATGGAGCGCACCTGCACGCTGCTGGTGTGCGAGCGCAGAATGATATTCTTGGTCACGTCATTCGGGTTGACATCCACGAAGAAAGTATCCTGCATGTCGCGTGCGGGATGGTCGGCGGCGAAGTTCAGTTTGGTGTAGACGTGCAGGTCGTCTTCCACTTCCGGACCGTCCGCAATGTTGAATCCCATGCGGGCAAAAATATCGATGATTTCGTTGCGTACAATGCTCAGCGGGTGGCGTGTACCCAATCCGAGGGGGTAGGCGGTACGCGTCAGGTCCAGGTCATCCAGGCCCGTGTCTTGGCACTCAAATTGCTCTTTCAGGGCAGCGATTTTCTCCTGAGCTTTGGTCTTCAGCTCGTTCAGGCGCATACCCACCGCTTTCTTTTGGTCGGCGGGAACATTGCGGAAGTCAGCCATCAATTCGTTGATAGCACCTTTTTTACTAAGGTATTTGATACGCAGTGCCTCCAGCTCATCGGCATTCGAGGCTTGCAGGTGTTCTACTTCTTGCAGAAGCTGTTCAATTTTCTCTATCATATCTTATATATTTATATTCGTTTCTTATGGGCGGTGCAAAGATACGATTTTCTCTTAGAAAGTAGGATAGATAGGAGGAGCAAAAATCAGTCGCTTCCGGAAATTTATTGCCGGCGGTTTCGGAGAGTGTTCGGCGGATTTGTTTGACGAGAAATTGCCTGTTTGGGTATAATTGATTGTATATAAATTGTTTAGCTGAAATAAGCTTCTTTTCCCCCGGTACATCTCTTAGTAAGAGAGGGACTGAACGGCTGCAAAGTTACGTAAAATATTGATAGAGACAATAGATAAGCGGCTAAAAAATGGAGGAAAATGTTTGAAAAATAAACACATGTTTAGCAAATGTTTAGCAAAAACGGCGACCTTTGTTTCCCTTTCGTTTGAAAACCAATATGTTACCTATGTTCTTATGTCTGAATCTCTCTCTTACTAAGAGAAGTACCGAAAAACCTCCGTTTTTTATGCAGAAAACGGCCTTACAAACAAACAACGGCACTTCCTCCGAACTTTCGGTGGTAGTCCATTTAACTGATTGGAAGATAGAAAGATACACTTCCAATCAGGACTAGAGGATATATCACCGCAGTAAATTTTGTGTAATGACTGCTCCCGATTCCGCCTTCCCCGTTTCCTGGTTTGTGTTGCGCGACTTGAAGCGCCCGAACGCGAAGGTACCCGCCTATAAATTCTTGGCTGAGCAAGGCTTGGAAGTATTCACTCCGATGACGTGGCGTCTTACTGTTCGTCAAGGTAAGCGGATCCGCGAGGAGCGCCCTTTTCTTCCCGACCTGTTGTTCGTTCATAGCGCCCGTCCTTCACTGGATCCGCTGGTGGAGTTGTTGCCTACGCTCCAATATCGTTTCGTGCGTGGTGCCTATTGCGAGCCGATGACAGTTGCGGATGCCGACATGAACCGTTTCATTCGTGCTGTCCGTTCTTCAGATTCCCCGCGCTACTACCTGCCCGGTGAGTTGACTCCCGCCCAATACGGCCGTATGGTTCGCATTGTGGGTGGACCGTTGGACGGCTGTGAAGGCCGTTTGCTCAGTGTTCGCGGCTCCCGGGTGAAGCGCTTGCTCGTGGATATCCCGAACCTGCTCGTGGCAGGGGTGGAGGTACAGCCGGAATATATTCAGGTGTTGTAAAATAGGAATTTGGCGGGGCGATGCCCCGCAATGTCAAGCGTGTAGGGGCGACCCTTGCGGTCGCCCTTATTCAGGGCGGGGACAAGCCCCGCCCCTACAACGAACCCGATAAATTATTATTTACCCATGGATACCCCCTCTTCTTCCCAAGTCCGTGATGATCGTTTTATTCGTGATGGTATGAACGGCTTCGAGCGAAATGTGAAGCGTTGTGGCGACTGTTTACTGGCTGCCATTGCCTTGGTCGTGTTCTCTCCGCTGTTTTTGATATGCTATATAGCGGTGAAGCATGAGGACGGCGGCCCCGCCATCTTTAAGCAAGAGCGTATCGGACGTTTCGGTCGTCCGTTCTATATCTATAAATTCAGAAGTATGCGGTTGGACGCGGAAAAATCCGGCCCGGCGCTGTATAAGAGCGGTGAGGATACTCGTCTGACAAAGGTTGGTAAATTCCTGCGCGAACACCATTTGGATGAACTTCCCCAGTTGTGGAACGTATTCATCGGCCAGATGGCTTTCATCGGTCCTCGTCCGGAGCGGAAATATTACATTGATCAGATCATGGAGCGTGATCCCCGTTACCGTTACCTTTATCAGATTCGTCCGGGTGTAACGTCCTATGCCACACTCTATAATGGATATACGGACACCATCGACAAGATGCTCCGTCGCCTTCGTTACGACCTGTTCTACTTGGAGCATCGTTCGTGGCTGTTCGACTTCCGGATTTTGGTGATGACGTTTATGAATATTGTGTTCGGAAAGAAATTCTGAGAAATGGGAGTTTAGCTGAAACGTCTACGGTAACCAAATTCCCCTCCTCCGGGGAGGAGGGGTGGCCAACGGCCGGGGTGGTAGCGGCAGCAACAAATGCCCTTATCCATTATCTTAAACACAACAATGCCGAGCGTTTTTGCCGCTACCACCTCCCCCTTCGGGTACTCCTCCTCC
>DXBX01000089.1 GCA_019116285.1 Candidatus Bacteroides merdigallinarum | reverse complement strand
AAAGCGTTTTGCGCATCTGGCTCAATATACAAAGGGCGCGGATTACGCGGATGGACGCGGATTTATTATTTGTATAACCAATGGAATCCAGCGTTTACAGTGAAACCATTGGTATTCATAATTCTATGATAAAACTTAATCCGTGAAATCCGCGTAATCCGCGCCTAAAATCCACCGATAAATTATCATTTAACATACTTATTGCAATGAAAACCCTATACCCCACCCTCTGCACCGCCGCCCTGCTGATGCTGGCCGCGTGCACCCAAGACCCCGTGGAGGACCTGGTGTCCTCCGGCAACACCCAGTCCGGTGACCTGCCCGAAGGCACCTTCATCGTGGACTACCTCCCCTCCGCCGACCTCCCCGCCACGCGCGGCCTCGGCGAAGGCGAACGCATCCTGTCCCTGGACTACCTGCTGTACAGTGAGGACGGCACCTACGATGATGGCACCCCCAAGTACACCCTGACGAAATGTACGTCCATCTCCGACATCGACGCCAACACCCCCTGGCCCCTGACCCGCGAAAACATGACGTGGCAGCAACGTCAGGAACTGAAGGACACACTGAACACCGGAAGCAAGTACAAGGTGGTGTTCGTGGCGAATGCGGACAAGGACAAGGTGTGGCTGGATAAGAAATGGGCGGATAATAAAGAGTTCCAGCCCATGACCGGCATTGATGATGACGCCAATTTCGATGACGCCCGCCTGCTTCTGCCGCCCAACGGCGACTTCCAGCAAACTGACGGGACCTATACCTTTTATTATATGTGGACGGGGGAAATAGACCCGGCCAACGGATATAACAAGAATACACCGGCACAGATGCAAGTGAAGTTGCAGAGGATGGTGAACAAGGTGGAAGTGAAGTTGGCGGATGAAGTGGTGAATGGGATTGAAAGTGCCGGGAGTGTGGATGCGTATGTGACCCAACTGCTGGAAGGTTTTTATGATGATAATTATGTAAAAGAAGACCATACAGGTATATTGGATGAGGTCGTGATTAGTTATATGACATTAGAAAAACTAAAGCCCTATAACAGCAATTTTCCTAGAAGGCACCAACTAACAGAAAATTTCCTTAACACCTATTTCACTCAAGAGAAAGTCTGTCATATCAGCACTGATATTAATACAGAAGTAAAGAATGTTTATATGACAGCAAACAAAAACTACTTTACGCAAGTATGCAACTGGCAAAATATTACCCAAATGAAGATAAACTATGACCAAGATGCATTCCCGCAAGCCATCAAATTTGATAAAACTACTGTTAATGAAGAAAATGACAAACAAACATTGATAGCTAAACAACAGAATACATACAGCTACCTATTTTACACCTTTGGCAATAACGAGGGTATTACAGATGACACAAAACTTAATCGAATAACCTCCATCACAGCAATGAAATCCGACACAGAAGAAGCATTTAGTTTGAATGTCAATTTAATCCCAGGGGAAACAATCACCCAAGGAAACCGATACTTTTTACTAACATACCATCCTAATACACTAGGTGAAGGCAATGAAACTTTTTCTTATACAAAAAACTCATATAACTTGCAAACTGTACTTGGATGGGAAAATAATTTTGATTTCCCCACAGGATGGGGGCAAGATAATTTCGACGAATGGCTTAATGAAGGTTTACAACAAGACGGAATTATAAGCACGGGGGAAAGCTATACCTCTTTCACACTAAATCTTAATATCCCCCAAATCGAAATCGCCACTCCTTGGAGCACCGAAAATGCCAATCAAACAGAATAACCGAATAACAACAAATATACAACAATGAAAACCAACCACCTCATACCCCTGCTTCTCGCCCTTCTGACGTTGGGCGCCTGCGTCTCCCCGCAGGACGAGGCAACCGATTGCCAGGAATGCAACGAACAGCAGATCGTCATCAAGCTGGCCAGCGACAACGCCCCCGCCACCCGCGCCGGACGCCCCCTGACCAGCAACCAACCCAACCAGGACGTGGACCGCGTGATGCTCATCGTCTGCGGAAATGACGAGAACAACAAAAACACCATTGTCTACACCAAACTCCTGACCCACTGGATGACCACCAGCGACATCTACATTGACCAAAACAACCGCCGCGGCCGCACGGACAGAGTAAGGCTGCGGGAGGAAGAACGACTGGACGAAGGGAAGTATAAGGTCTACGCCATTGCCTATACTTATAAGGAAGATGACACGAGCAACCAAACCCAATACAAGGTAGATGACGAAGGCTTGAACGAATATTGCGAATCCTTGGAAATAGGCGGCACCTTCAACGATAACCTCATCCTCTCCCTTACCAATGCCCCGGGCGAAGAACTCTTTGCCGGCTCGCAGGAGTTCACGGTCTACGACACCGGCTTCACCACCCAAGTCGTGCTGAACCGCCAGGTGGCCGGCATCTACCTCTACGTGGAAGACATCCCCTACTATGAAGGCCTCGCCAAGCTGCGCCTGATGCCCGCCGCGGATAATGACGGCCTGGTGTTGGGCCAATTTGCCAACGAGGACATTGCGGAGAATGGACAAGAGACGAAAGGACTGTATGTAATGAACGGAACGAATGCTAAAGCCACCACAGAAGATAAGCAACCTCTCTGCGAAATCAAGCTGGCAGACTGGCTCGGAGAAAACGGGGTTCGGAAAGACGGCAACCTGGTCTCCACGGAGAATTGGAAACAACCGGAGGATTATTACCCGAAAGAGAAATACGCATTCAAAGAAGGCAGCTTCTTCGGGGGCAGCTTCGTGATTCCGTTCGCGGCATCGGAGACAACAACCACAAACTCATTGGAAATACAACTGATAAAGGACGATGATAGCGTGATTAAAGATAAGAAATGGAGAGTAACCCTGCCGCCAGCAGACTTGACAAAGCAAACCAATATCTACTATTGGGAGAATAATGCTTTTATCACCACTTCCTCCGTCACCGAGTCCGTCACCAACTACTCCCTGCTCCGCAACCACCTCTATTACATCGGCTATAAGAGCACGGACAAGAACGCAGAGCAAGATATTCCCCAATCCCTGTACGACCAAGTGGATATCCAACTGAAGGTCATCGCCGAGTGGGACATCATCTACGACATGGTGCTGGAACCGGATAGTTCCAGACAATAAGGGAGGCGAATCAAGAGCATATATTACTAGGTTTGTTCCTATCATTTAGAGAGTGTTCGATTGGACCAGATATAACAATGTCAATAACCGAAACGCCGTGAGGCGGAGTACCAACCGTTGGCCCGGTGCTTAGAGAAGAATGGCCGGGCGTATTGTGCCACCCAGTACGCTGCGAAGCGGAAGCGCACAAGTTTGTTTGTTTTGTTCGTGGGAATCGTGGCTTCCGGGCCGTGGTTCCCACTTTTTTTGCCATCTTTTTGTAATAGGTGTGTAATATTTGATTTATTCTTACTACTTTTGTGCTCTATAACACAGTTTTGCAGCAGTTATGGTTAAATCGAACATATCCGACATCCACATTCCGGAGCTGATTGCTGATATGTGGGCCCCTCTCAACGAGGAACAACGGGCCTATCTGTCCAGCCAGTTCACTCTTCAGACTTACAAAAAGAATGAGGTCATCCACTGCGAAGGCGAGACCCCGACGCACTTGATGTGCCTGCTGAGCGGAAAGGTGAAAATCTACAAGGACGGCGTGGGCGGACGCAGCCAGATTATCCGCATGATCAAACCCGTGGGCTACTTCGGCTATGCCGCCAACTTTGCCGGCAAGGACTACGTGACCGCTGCTGCCGCTTTCGAGGCCTCCACCGTCTGCCTCATCCCCATGACTGCCATCCGGAAACTGATTGCAGAAAACAATGACCTGGCCATGTTCTTCCTCCACCAACTGTCTTTCGACCTGACCGTGGCGGACGAGCGTACCGTCAACCTGACGCAGAAACATATCCGTGGCCGCCTGGCTGAGTCGCTGCTCTTCCTGAAAGAGAGCTATGGCCTGGAGGAGGACGGCTCGACCCTGAGCATCTACCTCTCACGTGAGGACCTGGCAAACTTATCCAACATGACCACTTCCAATGCCATCCGCACGCTGTCACAATTCGCCACCGAGAAACTCATCGCCATCGACGGCCGCAAAATCAAAATCATAGAAGAAGAAAGACTGAAGAAAATCAGCAAGATAGGCTGAGCATTCCCCGTCTCCGGACAGGCGTGCCGCCGCCCACGGGCGGAGGTACGGGCGGACACGGGCGGGGGCATAGGCGGACAGGGACGCAAATTACGCTAATTACACAACTAATTTTTTAGACGCGGATTTGGCGGATGACGCGGATTCTTACAGAAAGGGCGCACCCGTCTTGATGCGGATGCGCCCTTTTCATATTTTCTCCATGGGCAGGGAGACGCGATGAATCGCGCCTCTTCCTGCGGTCAGGTTTATTCCGGTATCAGCGTGAAGCCCCAGCGATACTCACGGTTGGCGGGGAGATTGTATCCCGGCTCGGGACGCGCGCCCCAACTGTTGTAACCGGCCACGCCCTCCTGCTTCATGTCGATGCATACTTCCACGAAGTTGCGGGGCGTGATGTCATTCATGTGGGTCATGCGCGGCTTCACATCCTTGGCGGCAGCCTCGTCATGGTTGGCCACCTCTTCGGGCGTGAAGTTGCTCCACTGGTAGGGTTTGTCCTTGGCTTCTTCGGAGTCAAAGTCTTCCACAGAATTGCGCAGGGCATTGAAGCCAATCAGGCTGTCGGCACGGACAGTCAGTCCACGGCCACTTCTCTGCTCCAGCGTCAGCCAGCGGGTATCGGTGTGATGTCCGTTCTCCTGCGGACGGGAGTAGGCGAAGTAGAGGTCTTCGGCGGTAGACTTGTACACATCCACCATGGTGCCGGCATTGCGGTCCACGTAGTTCTCCTCGGGACCACGACCGAAGTAGGTCACCTGATTCATGGCAGCCGGCAGGCGGAAGCGCACGCCAATGCGGGGCACCACCAGTTTGCTGGCAGCCTCGCGGGCGGCGTCATTGCCGGGAGTGAAGGTAGCCATGCGGGTGGCTTCGGACACTTCGGTCTTGGCAGGATCCATGTCGGTGGACGTGAAGACGGCGTTCACCTTCACCACGCCCGAAGGATGGATGCGGTAGGTCATGCGGTAGAGGTTGCCCGCCTTCAGCAGGTAGTCAGCCTTGAGCACGGCATCCTTGCCGTCCATCTCGATGGAAGCCTCCACCACGTTGAAGTCCTTGCTGGACTGTTTCCACACCTGTTCACGCTTCGGCGCACCGTTGCCATAGTCGTTGTCCGTGGGTCCGCGCCAGAAGTTGGGCTGCAGTCCAAAGCCGTCCTGGAAGTATTCCTTGCCCTTCACGCGGTAAGAAGTCACGATGCCCGTCTTCTTGTTGAACACGAACTGCACGCGCGACGAGGAGGCCGTCAGCACATCCCCTTCGGTCTTCACGGTCAAAGCACTGCCGCCCGTGGCAATCTTGACAGGCAGCGGGTCGATGGGCAGGCGGAACTGCTCGTGGGCTATCTCATAGCCTGCGGGCACACAAGGTTCGGGCTGCACAGTGGTCAAACGGAAGTTTACAAAGTATTCCGTCCCGGCCTTGGGCTTCAAGCCATTGACAGGCACAGTGAACTCCTTGCTGCCCTGGGGGGCGATATCAAGGGACACCTTGCCGCTGCGGACTATGCGTCCATTGGATTTCACTTCATAGGTCAGCATGTATTTCTTCAGGTTCGTGAAGTAGAAGCGGTTCTTCACCAAGAACTTGCCTGCAGCCAGGTCAATGGGTTCCACGCCCATGTTCTGATAGGCATACTTCACCTCGGACATGCCGGGATGCGGGGTGCGGTCGGCACTGACCACGCCATCGCACACGAAGTTGCCGTCGCTGGGTGCGTTCACGCCAAAATCGCCACCGTATGCGAAATAGTGGCGCCCGTTCTCGTCCACGGCATCAATGCCATGCTCCACCCATTCCCAGATGAAGCCACCTTGCAGGTTGGGATACTTGTAAATGGCCTTCCACTGGTCCCACAGGTTACCGTTGGAGTTGCCCATGGCGTGCGTGTACTCCGAAGGCACCACCGGACGGTCGCTGCCGCGCTTGCCAATGGCTTCCAGCCACTCGGCACCGGGATACTGGGGCACGTACATGTCACTGTTCCATTCCCACTGGGCACGCTCGTAGTTGACGGGACGGTCCATCCAGCCCTTGTCGGCCTCCTTCAGCCACAGGTAGGTCTGGTAGAAGTTGTAGCCATTGCCGGCCTCGTTGCCCAGCGACCAGATGATGACGCTGGTACGGTTCTTGTTGCGCTCGAACATGTTGATGGTGCGGTACATGTGGGGCTTCAGCCATTCGGGGTTGTTGCCCAGCGTGCCGCCCTTGCGCAGGTCGTAGTACATGCCGTGGCTCTCAATGTTGGCTTCATCGTAAACATACAGGCCGAACTCGTCGCACAACTCGTAGAAGCGGCGGCACTGCGGATAATGGGACAGGCGGACGGCATTGATGTTATGCTGTTTCATCAGCGTGAAGTCCTTGCGCATGATTTCCTCGGTCACATAATGTCCCGTGGCAGGATTGTGCTCGTGGATGTTCGTGCCTTTCAGCTTGATGGGCTGGCCGTTGACAAACATCAGCACATAGGGCTTTCCGTTTTCGGCCACCTGCTCCACAGGCTTGATTTCGATACGGCGGAAACCTACGTTGTAGGGAATTACCTCCGTCACCTTGCCGTCCTTCTTCACGGTCATCAACAACTTGTAGAGGTTGGGGGCTTCGGAAGACCAAGTCAGCACGTCGTCAATCTGCTTGTCAAAGCGGACGGTCTCGCACTCACCGGCAGGCACGCTGACGGATTCTTCGCCCGATGCCACTGCCTTGCCCTGCTTGTCCAGCAGCTCGTAGCCGAAAGTCAAGTCGGCAGAAGCATTCCCGCGGTTTCGCAAGTCAGCTTCCAAGGCAAAGATACCATTGCGGTAGGTATCGTCCAGCGTGGACTTCAAGTGGAAGTCGCGCACGGCAGCCTTGGGCTGCGAATAGAGGAACACATCACGTTCGATGCCGCTCATGCGCCACATGTCCTGGCATTCCAGGTAGGAGCCGGTGCTCCAGCGGAAGATTTTCAGGGTCAGCACGTTCTTGCCGGCCTTCACGTAGGGGTTGATGAGGAACTCGGCGGGATTCTTGGAGTCCTCGTTGTAGCCCACCTCCTGACCGTTGAGGTAGACATAGACGCCGGACTTGGCGCCGGCAATCTGCAGGTAGATGTCACGTTCCATCCACTCGGCAGGAATGTCGATATCCCGGCGGTAAACGCCCACGGGAGTTGCTTCGGGCAAAGTGGGCGGCTGGGGATTGCGGGGCTTGAACTCATAGCCGTGGTTGGTGTAGATGGCCGTGCCGAAGCCCTGCACCTCCCAGTTGCCGGGCACCTGGATGTCGGCCCATTCCGATGCGTCCACGGACGGGTCGGTGATGTTGGCCGGCAACTGCTTGTAACTGTCCACGAAGTAGAATTTCCACGTGCCGTTCAGCGAATGGTAGTAAGGGCTTTCCTCATACGAGTCATTCAGAGCCGACGTACGGTTGCTGAAGGTCATGAAGTCTGTGCGGGGTTCTTCCCGGTTGACTGATACGGTCTGGATGTCCTGCCAATAAGGTTTCCGGTCTTCGTCTCCGGAAGCCAATGCCGGACTTGCCAGACAGATCAGACAAGCAGCCAACAAGGCTTGCTTCCACTTTCGGTTGTTCATCATTTGAAGTTGTTTTTTAAAAGGTAAATAATCGTTTTTGGTATTAATCTTTATCAGGTCATTATGTCTTTCCGGCCGCCTTTCCTATGCATTCAGCAGGTAGCGTTCGGCCTCTATCGCGGCCATACAACCCGATGCAGCTGCTGTAATGGCCTGTCTGTAATGCGGGTCGGCCACATCGCCTGCAGCAAAGACTCCCGGCACCTTGGTGCGCGGCGTACCCGGCTCGGTGAGGATATAGCCCACTTCATCTGTGTCCAGCCACTGCTTGAAGACATCAGAATTAGGACGGTGTCCGATACCCAGGAAGAAGCCGTCGATGGGCAGGTCATAACGCTCCTCGTCCGCCTCACCCAAGCGCTTCACCAGGTGTACGCCCTCCACACCGTTCTCGCCATACAGGCCCACGGCATTATGTTCAAAGAGGACTTCAATCTTGGGATTGTTGAAGACGCGCTGCTGCATCACCTTGGAGGCACGCAGGAAAGGCTTGCGCACAATCAGGTATACCTTCGAAGCCAGGCCGGAGAGATAGGAAGCCTCCTCGCAGGCCGTATCTCCGCCGCCCACTACGGCTACCACCCGGTTGCGGTAGAAGAAGCCGTCGCACGTGGCACAGGCACTGACACCCATACCGGCGTATTTCTTCTCATCATCCAGGCCCAGATACTTGGCCGTGGCTCCCGTAGCGATGATGACCGTCTTAGCCTCAATGACCTTACCGTCGTCCATCGTAATCTTATAGGGAGAAGCACTGAGGTCGGCAGACATGGCCACGCCATAACGGATGTCCGTGCCGAAACGCTCGGCCTGCTTGCGCAGGTCTTCCATCAACTCGGGGCCTCCGATGCCGGAGGGATAGCCCGGAAAGTTCTCTACTTCGGTCGTTGTAGTCAGCTGACCGCCGGGTTGCAAGCCGGCATAGAGCACCGGCGAGAGATTGGCTCGTCCGGCATAAATAGCCGCCGTATAGCCGGCAGGGCCGGAGCCGATAATCAGGCATTTCACTTGTTCTGTTTCCATTGTCTATTGGGTTATATAAATGATCATTCATCTCAAATCAATCACCTCCGCCGTCGGATACTCAGCCGGGTCGAAGACAAACATGGCATCCGTGTATGCCTGCCTTGTGCGATAATCCCGGACGATAATGAGCGTCGGCTCCACATTGCCAGCCAAGGTGATACTGAACTTCATGGGATGCAAGGAGGACTTGTCCAACCAAAGCACCAACTGCTCCACTTGCGCCTCAGCCGAGCGGGCGGACATCTTCACCTTATATATATCAGATGTCTCGGCCGGCAAGATTTGCAAATCGTAGCCATTATCGTAGAGGTAGAGCCAGGCATAGGGATTGAGCGTCTGCAATTCCTCGTCCGTCGGTTCGGAGATGTTCACCTCGTCGGACGAAGGCAGATAGGTCCACTGGGTGCGCCCGTCAAACCAGGTAGTCATACCTCCGGCCTCCAGCACGAACTTCTCCCCTTTCAGGCGGATGATGCCGGTGGAGTTTCCTTCGGAAGAGTGGATCGCGAACGAGGCACTGACCCCTCCACTTCGCCGGAAAGTCTCGGCAGCCCTCTGCAGGATCCCCCTCGCATTGTTTTGCGCAGAGACGGGCATTGCCAAACAAAGTGCCCACCAAAGTCCTATGAATCCAATCAGTTTCCTCATATCTTTGCAACGCTTTCAATCAAAAATTGTTCAAGTATTCCTCCAGTGCCACGATGTCCACGAAGAGCACTTCACGCGGCTTGCTGCCCTGGGCAGGACCTACGATATTCGCCTTCTCCAGCTGATCCATGATGCGCCCCGCCCGGTTGTAGCCGATGGAGAACTTGCGCTGGATGAGCGAGGTAGACCCCTGCTGGCTGGAGACGATGAGCCGCGCGGCATCCTTGAACAACGGATCCAGCCGATCCATGTCCACATCGTCCAAGGTATTGGCACTCTCGTCCTCCACCTCGGGCAGGAAGAAAGCCGTGGGATAACCCTGCTGGCGGGAGATGTATTCGGCGATGTCGGACACCTCGGGCGTGTCGATGAAGGCACACTGCACGCGCACGGGGTCGGCTCCCTGCAGAAAGAGCATGTCTCCGCGTCCGATGAGCTGGTTGGCCCCCGGACGGTCGAGGATGGTGCGCGAATCCACCATCTGCGACACGCGGAAGGCGATGCGTGCGGGGAAGTTGGCCTTGATGGTACCCGTAATGATATTGGTCGTGGGTCGCTGTGTGGCGATAATCATGTGAATGCCCACAGCACGAGCCAGCTGGGCGATGCGCGCGATGGGCAGCTCCACGTCCTTGCCGGCCGTCATGATGAGGTCGCCGAACTCGTCGATGACCACCACAATGTAGGGCATGTACTTGTGTCCCTTCTCCGGATTGAGCTGGCGGTTGATGAACTTCTCGTTATACTCCTTGACGTTGCGCACGTGTGCCAGCTTCAGGAGGTCGTAGCGCGTATCCATCTCCACGCAGATGGAGTTGAGCGTCTGCACCACCTTGGTCACATCGGTGATGATGGGCTCTGCTTCGTTCGGAAGCTTGGCCAGGAAATGATGCTCGATGGCGGAATAGATGCTGAACTCCACCTTCTTGGGGTCTATCAACACGAACTTCAGCTCGGCCGGATGCTTCTTATATAATAAGGAAGTGATGATGGCGTTCAGCCCGACGGACTTACCCTGGCCGGTGGCACCCGCCACGAGGATATGGGGCATCTTGGCCAAGTCTACCATGAAGACCTCGTTCGTGATGGTCTTGCCGAGAGCGATGGGCAGGTCGTACGTGGATTCCTGAAATTTCTTGCTGCCGATGATGCTGCGCCCGGACACGATGCGCGGCTTCTTGTTGGGCACCTCGATGCCGATGGTTCCCTTGCCCGGTATGGGCGCGATGATGCGGATGCCCAGGGCAGAGAGCGCCAGGGCGATGTCATTCTCCAGTCCTTTGATGCGGGAGATGCGCACACCGCGCTCCAACGTAATCTCATAGAGCGTCACCGTGGGGCCTACGGTGGCCTTGATGCTGTTAATCTCGATGCCGAAGCTGCGGAGGGTATTCACAATCTCGTCCTTGTTGGCATTCTGCTCCTCCATGTTCACCACCGGCTCGGACTCGTCGAATTCCTTCAGGAGGTCGAGCGTGGGAAAGTGGTAATTCTCCAAGTCGAGGCGGGGATTGTAAGGCTCCAACTGATGCGGGGCATATTCATCCCGGTTGACCTCCACGTCGAAAGCAGGTTCGGCCGACGCAGTGACGGGTCGCACAGACGGCTCGGCCGGCGCTTCGGGTTGCGGCATATCAAATACCAAAGGTACATCGTCAGCACTATCCGGCATAGGGTCGGGGTCAAGATCAGATTCAGGCTCAGGCTCAGGTTCAGCAGATTTCTCTTCGGACGCACCAGCCTTCTTCGGCTTGAATCCCCACGAGGCGTTGAACTCTTCGGGCGTCTCCCCCGGTTGGGCGGCAGCCTCTGCCTTCGCCTGCTTCTTCAAGAAGCGGAGGGAGAACAGACGGCGCATCCATACCACCGTGCGCGTGCTGACATACGCCAGGAAGCAGACCGCCACGGCCAGCAAAATGAGCCATACGCCGGGAGCGCCCACTTGCGACTCCAGCCAATTGCCCACATTGTATCCGTGCAGGCCTCCCAGGTAGACAAACGAATCCTCGTAAACATGCCGGAAGCCGTAGCCCAGAAATACGGAAGACCATATCATCAGCACAAAACAGATGATAAACCACCGCCACAAGCGCACGCGCCCCACCTTCATCAGTCGGAACCCGGCGGCGGCCAGGAAAATGATAATGAAAAACGCTCCCAAGCCGAAGCAATCATTGATGAGGTAACTGGCCAGCTGTGCTCCACGCGCCCCCGCCGAATTCTCCACCCCGTTGTCTACCGAGGCCAATTCTGCCTCCGTGGCATTGTCGATGATGCTCTGGTCGGCCGCGCCGGTGAAGAAGAACGACGTGAAGGCCAATAACAGATAGACCGAGAAGAGGACGACCAGCAGGCCGATGATGAAGCGGACAGTCTCGCTCCGAAATATGCCTCTCACCTTGTCCAGGAAAGACATCGGTGCGGCTTTATCCTTTGTTGCAGTTTTCTTTTCCATTGAATGAGTACCTAAAAAAAGATGGTTGCAAATGTAGCAATTATCCGTCAAGTGGCAAAATATATGAGGTATATCCGCATCAACTCGCATAATGGCTGTTTTATCCGCCGCCTTGCGAAGACACGCCTGTGCACAATGGGGAATATCTCTACACTTTCCACACTCTATTTCCGTCAAGCAGACAAAGGCCACCGCCGGAAGCCTTTCTTCCACAAAGCGTTATCTTATTTAACATCGGCACATGTCTGTTTGGACTCTCTTTTGCATTTTCCTCCCCAAAAGCAAATGAAATAAATTAGTTATGACAAGAATCAATGCTGTATTTTTAGTTACCTTTTTCCTGCTGACGGGCTTGCAAGTATTTGCCCAAGACAGGACCCTGCAAGGTACCGTCACCTCCGCCGAAGACGGGGAACCCCTTATCGGAGCCGCCATCTCTGTCAAGGGCAACACCGGACAGGGCGTCATCACCAACATCGACGGACAATATTCGCTCCGCCTTCCCGCCGACGCGCGCATCCTGGTCGTGTCCTACATCGGCATGAAGACGCAGGAAATCCGCATCCCCCGCAACCGCAACCGGGTGAACGTCATCATGCAGCCGGACAATCTCCTCCTGCAAGAGGTCGTGGTGACGGGCTACGGCAATTTCACCAAATCATCCTTCACCGGCTCGGCCAACACCCTGCGCGCGGACATGATGAAGGACGTGCCCGTCATGAGCGTCGAGCAAAAACTGCAAGGCATGACCACGGGCGTCAGCATCACCGGCAGCTCCGGCCAACCCGGCGCCAACCAGAGCATCCGCATCCGTGGCATGGGCTCGTTCAATGCTTCGCAAGAACCGCTGTTCGTCATCGACGGAGTACCCGTCACCTCGGGCAGCCTGAGCACGGGCGGCTTCGACGCTTCCTACATGAACAACTCGAAGACCAACATCATGAGCACGCTCAACCCCTCGGACATCGAAAACATCACCGTCATCAAGGATGCCGCAGCGGCCTCGCTCTACGGCTCGCGGGCAGCCAATGGCGTCATCCTCATCACCACCAAGCAAGGCCGGCAGGGCAGAGCCCGCGTGACGCTCAACGTGTCCGGCGGCTTCTCCAACTCGGCCGTGGATTTCCGCCCCACCCTCTCGGGCGACGAACGGCGTGCCTTGCTCTACGAGGGATTGGTGAACTATGCCACCGACCAAGGCATGGCCTCGCCCACGGATTATGCGGACGGACTGATAGACAACTATGCCGCCCGCCCTGCCCTGGGCTACACAGATTGGCGCAAAGAGTTGCTCCGCACCGCCACCCAGCAGAGCTACGAAGCCAGCGTCTCCGGCGGCACAGAGCGCACCAGCTACTACGCCTCGCTGGGCTACAACAAGCAGGAGGGCCTGGCCAAGAACTCCGGCCTGGAGCGTTACTCCGCCCGCCTGAACCTGAAGACCAAGGTCGGCAAACATGGCGAAGTGGGCGCCAACGTGATGTTCTCCCAACTCAACCAGGAGCTGAACGAAGAGCGCACCTCGGCCATCAACCCCTTCTTCGACGTGGCCGTCACCATGAACCCCTCCATGACCGTGCGCGACGAGGAGGGCAACTATGTGGGCGCTTATGAAGGCTCCACCCTCAACCCCCTGCGCGACATCCTGACCGACTACAACCGCACCCGCATGACCCGCATGTTCAGTACGGGCTATGCACAGGTAGAACCCATCGAGGGACTGAAAATCAAGGAGAACATCAGCTATGACTACAACATCCAGAAGGATGCACGCTACTACAATCCCCTGTCCTCCGCCGGACCCAAGAGCGGAAGCGACGCCCGCACGGCCAAGGGCTTCATCGAATACGGACGTCTGAACTCGTCCACGTCCGTCAACTATACGCACACCTTTGCCCGGCGACACAACGTGGACATCCTGGCTGCCTACGAGATTGAGAGTTACAACACCGACCATGCCGTGGGCGAGGCCTACCGCATGCCCTCCGACCTCCTGACCGAGCCGGACAATGCCGCCGTGCTGAGCGACTTCCTCTCCTCCACGCAGGCCTACCGGATGATCTCCTACGTCTCGCGACTCAACTATGACTATGACAACCGCTACTACGTGGCGGGCAGCTTCCGCCGGGACGGCAGCTCACGCCTGGCGCCGAACAACCGCTGGGGCAACTTCTGGTCCGTATCGGGCATGTGGAACATCGGCAACGAACGCTTCATGCAATCGGCCCGCCACATCCTGAGCGAACTGAAGGTGCGTGCCTCGTATGGCGTCAACGGCAACCAGCCCAACGCACTGTATGGATACATGGGCCTCTACTCCTACGGACAGAACTACTTTGGCAACGCCGGTTCCTACGAATCGTCCCAACCCAACCCCGGACTGAAATGGGAGAAGAACTACAACCTGAACATCGGACTGGACTTCTCGTTCCTCAACCGCATCTTTGTCACGCTGGAGTATTACAACCGCAATACGAAAGACCTGCTCTATAACATGCCCATCAGCTCGACTACCGGCTTCACCAGCTACCTGGCCAACGTGGGCCAACTGAACAACAAGGGCGTGGAACTGGAAGTGCGCACGCTGAACATCGCCGCCAAAGGCTTCAACTGGACCACCATCCTCAACCTGAGCCATAACAAGAACAAGATTGTCTCGCTCAACGGCGAACTGGGACAGTCCATCGAGGGCACCTGGTTCATCCACAAGGTGGGACTGCCCTACCACACGTTCTACGTGAAGGAATATGCCGGCGTCAATCCCCAAACGGGTGAGGCCCAATACTATATGAATACTCCCCGCGCGGACGGCACCCTGGACCGCACCCTCACCACGGACGGCAATGCCGCGCAGGCCATACCCTACAAGTCGGCCGAGCCTACCGTGTCCGGCGGACTGACCAACCAGATGCGCTACAAGGACTTCGACCTCAGCTTCACCCTGACCTACTCGCTCGGCGGATACTCCTTCGACAAGGCCGGCACCTACATCGAGAACGGCACGGCCACCATCTATGGCAACGAGACCGGCAGCACGGGCTACAACCTGCCCGCCTATGCCCTGGACCGTTGGCAGAAACCGGGTGACGTGACCGACGTGCCCCGCTTCGTCTACGGACAGGCGGCCGGTCCGCAGAACTCGTCGCGCTATATCCACTCCACCAACCACCTGCGTCTGAAGAGCCTGACCTTCGGCTACACCCTGCCCCGCCGGTGGATGCGCAAGCTACTGGTGGACAATGCCCGCGTCTACTTCTCCGGCAGCAATCTCCTGACCTGGGCCAAGTGGAAACATTATGACCCCGAAACGCCCGTCAACGGCGAAGTCTTCTGCGAGACTCCCCCCATGCGGACATTTAGTTTTGGAATACAACTGAGTTTTTAATCAAAGAAGTTAGAATTTAGAAGTTAAGAAGTTAAGTAGAATACACTTCGCTGAAACATTCCTTCTTAACTTCTTTACTTCTTAACTTCTAAAAATCCTCTACAACAATGAAACGAATCTACACATACCTCTGCCTGGCCGCCGCCCTGACGGCCACCTCCTGCTCGGAAAGCTGGCTGGACCTGAACCCGTCCACCTCCGTCACCACCGAACAGGCACTCTCCACCCTGAACGACGTCCAGACCGCCCTCAACGGCGTCTATCGCGAACTCTCCCTGCACAGCTACTACGGGGACAACTACTGGTACTACGGCGATTGCCGCGCCATGGACGTGCAAGCCCGCGTCACCAAGGGCGACGGACGACGCGTGTCGCCCTACTATGAATACAACGTGCAGGCCACGGACAACCTCAACATCACCCTGCCCTGGCAACAACCCTACGTGGTCATCCGCCAGGCCAACAACATCCTCCAACGCATCGCCCAAGGAGGCATCGCCGACGCTTCCGACGCCGACCTGGCCTCCATCCGTGCCCAGACCCTCGTCTTGCGCGGCCTCACCCTCTTCAACCTGACGCGCTTCTTCGGCATGCCCTACATGACAGACCACGGCGCGTCCCTGGGCGTACCCATCGTCACCACGCCCTCCGACCCCGGCAGCGCCCCCGCCCGCAACACCGTGGCCGAATGCTATGCCCAGGCAGTCCAAGACCTGACCGACGCCCTGCCCGACCTGCCCACGGAGAAGACCGACGGACGCATCAACTATTGGGCCACCCAAGCCCTGCTGTCGCGCATCTACCTCGACATGGGCGAATACCAACAAGCCTGGGACGCCGCCACGGACGTCATCGAGAACAACGGCGGACTCTACCGGCTCTACACCCCGAGTGAATACCCCACCGTCTGGGGACAGGACTTCCAGGCCGAATCACTCTTCGAACTCTACATCACCGCCACCGAACCCTCGGGCGGCACAGGCGGCGAGGGCGCACCGATGGTCTACGCCAACGAGGCCACCTTCGACTGGAACAACCTCATCCTGACCGAAGACTACCTCGACCTGCTGGACCAAGACCCCACGGACGTGCGCCACAGCGTCACCGCTCCCTCCGTCACCCCGAACAATGCAGGACTGCCCGCCGAAGCCCGCGACCGCAACGTCTTCCTGACCAAATTCCCCGGCAAGACCGGCACACCGCAGGACAATGACATCTGCATCATCCGCCTCTCCGAGGTCTACCTCAATGCCGCAGAGGCGGGCCTGCACCTGGGCGGCGCACAAGCCGAAACGGGACGGACCTACCTGAACACGCTCATCGCCAACCGCACCGCGAACCCCGCCATGCAGGTCGCTGCCGACGGCTTTACCCTGACGCGCCTGCTGGACGAATACCGCCGCGAGCTGGTGGGCGAGGGCCAGGTGTTCTTCGCCTTCCTGCGCAACGGCCAACCCATCGTCCGCAACCGTGGCTGGCACCTCATCACGCTGGACACCTCCGACGCCTGGACCATCCGGCCCAATGACCTCCGCATCGCCCTGCCCATCCCGCAGACGGAACTGGATGCCAATCCGAACATGGTGCAGAATCCGCGGTAAAATAAAAATCCCCGGACGAGGATGCCCGGGGAAACATAAGCGCAGAAAACTGTCTTACTGTCGCTGTCGCTTGCTTATACCTTGACAAAGGTGCCTTGCTCCGCGCCGCGCACCACCTTCTTCCGGTCAATCCATTTCTGTATCAACCGTTTGGCATGTACTACATCCGTAGCTTTGCCCACCTGGGCGCTCTTGGCGAGGAAGTCGGCCACGGTGAACGTGTGCGGCAACTCGACCAGGAAGTTCACCGGCCCGCGCCGTCCGATGCAGGCATTGTCCTCCTCCTCCGCCCGATGAATGGCCTCGCCGAAGAAGCGATATTTGCACCATAGGTCATACTCCACCGACCAGCGGATGAAGTCCTCGATGGCCTTTTCCCACTTCCTGCCGTTGGCCACCCAAAGTGCCATGGCCTTGCGGTAGCCGATGGCGTTGGCACGGAAAGAGAGGGTCTCAAACGTGCGGTCGTCCGTGGCAATGGCCAAGTCCTTCAGTTCGCGGTCTATCGCCTCGGCCAGTTTCAGTGCCTGCGGGCAACGGACATGCCCTGTGACCGCCTCCAGGTTGTCCAGATACTTGGCCAGCCGCGCTTCCCACTGCTCGGTGTAGCGTCCATAGCGGGGAATGGGCGCGCCGATTTCAGGCTGGGGGATGGTGGAGATGTTCAGACGGTTCACCGTGCCGTCCGTCATATTGCGGGCAAAGAACTTGCGTGCCCCGCCCGGCGTGGTGGAGGCCACCCAGTTGTACCTCATCGGGACGGTGTAGGAGACAGACTCCTTACCCACGCGTTCCGCGCCCCAGTCGGCACAATCAAACGCACACTTGATGACCGTGAATTTCTGGTCTTTCAGCTTGTCAAGGTTGTCCAGCTCGTCCATCTGGGTGAAGAGGAAGCGGCCTTCCGCATCGTGCAGGCGCTGGATGAGGGCGGCAGAAGTCATGTCCGGCCGCACATACTGCATCACCAGACCCTTGGGACGCTGCGGACCGCGCTCGTTGGCACTGCGGCTGGCGGACCGGTCCTTCCATTGCTGGTCGCGCTCACGGTTGACGGCGCTGCGGGCACGGATGCGGGCAGTGATATGGCTTATCACATCCTTCACGCAGCTCTTGCCGACACTGGTGGGAGCAATGGTCAGGTGCATCAGCGCAGGCTCCATCTCGCGCCCGTCGATATAGTCGAACGTCACTTGCAAGTAGGCAGCCAACGCAGGACACACCGCTTGCGCCACGGCGGGACGGTACAGCTCCGGGGTATTCTCCAACAGCAAGCTGATGAGGCGGGGCAGCTTCGCGGGCAGGGGCGGCGCAGGCATGGCGGCTTCAGGGTTCAGGTTATAGAGCACTTGTTGCGTCAGATGGGTCACGTAGTAGGCACCGCTGCTCTTGCACGCGCTATGCACGATATCCCGCATCTCCGCCTCGCTGAGGCCACAGGACGGAATGATGTGCAGCAGCAAGTCTTCGCGGTTGTCCGTGATGCCCCGCAAGTGGACGGCCAACCGGTGCAGACGGGTATTGCGTTCGCCGGGAGCAGGCACGCCACCCAGTGCCGCGAGCAGCCCGCGCACAATATCTGTATAGGCGATGCCGCGGAAACTGGTGGGCAGAGAGCTGTCCGCAACGGCGGTAACAGCCTCGGGCGCAGGTGCGACTTGTTGCGGAGGCTGCACGGCCTCGGGCGCTTTCGCCGGCACGGCCTCGGATAGCTTTATATCAGCAAAGACCCGCTCCAGCCCATCCACGCCGTCGGTAGGATAAAGGATGTAATTGGCAGGAACGAAGAAGCTGATACGCGCCAAATCCTTGATACACTTATCCTTACACTCCTCCGGTACGTCCGTCAGCTGACCATAGAGCCACGCCTGCGCCTGCTCGATGTCCATTCCCTCGGGACTGCGGAAGATGATGCGCAAGCCTCCCGTCGTGCGGTCGGAAGCCGTGCTGGGCGTCAGGTGGCAGAGGCGGACGATGCCCTCCTCGGCCAGCGGCCGGATGCTGCGTTCATACACACGGATGGGTGCCGTCAGATGGTCCAAGTCCGCCATGACCAGTCCGTTAGGGATGGCCTCCGCATTCAGCCTGCGTGTCCCCCCGAAAGCGGCCTGGGGCGTCCAGCCGGACAGTTTCTTCTTCTCGCGGGACTTGATGTCTTCGAACTCCTCTTGCGTGATTCCCCTCTTGTTACTGCGGGTGGCCGCCCCGGCTATCCGCAGACAGATTTCCAGCACCTGCGGGTTGAGGAAGCCCTCTTTCAGATTATTAACCCCACAAGGGTCCACGTGCCCCTTGTCTGCACTCGGCACAAGGCCGAATAAAAATTCAAAATGCATTCCCATAAAAATAAAAACATTTAAGTTTAGGTTATCCTTTACTTCGCCACAAAGTTCAGCAATATTTCCCACATAGCAAAACAAAAACAATGAAATTATATCTGCAACAAAAAATTTTTTTGGAAAACTCCAAAAGTAGCATGACTACTTGCGACAAAAGACAGTACGACAGTTTTATTTTTCGTATTCATCAATTACTCAGTTACTAAATAAAATTGAATATATCTTTGCTTTATATGAATAGATTTATATTATTTCTAAATTAAACCATGTCTTTGTTGTTTCAAGTGTTTTGAGTTTGCTGTTATGGAAAATAATATTTCTCCCCTACTCTGTTTAATATGTAAATAAAACTGTCGTTACTGTCTCTGTCGCAACTTCACAAAAAAGTTCACGGATAATTTGCATATGTTTGGAATATTTCTTATCTTTGTAGTGCAAAGCTTTGCCACCGGCTATCTCCCGCAAAGTCGGCCGCTTGCAGGCCACAAGACGCCGCCTCCGGGGCACGAAGCCGCAGAGAGAGAGTTTCAACGTACTATTGTTTCACCTAAACCTTTATTTCTTATGAGTTTCTACAAGAAAGTTTTCAATGAGAAGAACGGCGTGTGGTATCCCGCCGCCGTCGTGGTGGGCCAGCCCGTGCCCGTCAAGCAAGTGGCCAAGCGGTTGAGCCAGATGTGTACCGCAACGTATGCCGACGTGATGGCCGTGCTGGGCGAGCTGCCGGGCGTGATGGCCGACTACATGAGCCAGGGGAAGTCCGTGCGGCTGGACGGGCTGGGCACGTTCCGCTACACCCTCCACACGAAGGGCGTGGAGACGGAAGATGAGTTCGACTTCCAGAAGCAGCTCCGCGCCGTACGCGTGCAGTTTGTCCCCCAGCGTGAAGGGGCGGTCACCAAGGGTTCTACGGCCACCCGCGCCCTGGTGCCCACGAACATCGAATGGCTGGAGTACAACGAACGGGAGGAGGAATCCACCGAGACGCAAGAACCCACCGAGCCCGGCGGCGAGGACGAAGGCGAGGAGGGCACCTACGGTTAAGCCCCGACAGAGTGGATAAGACGGAACAACACAGAGGGTGCGTACCTGAAAAAGGAGAAATCCGGACGGGCACGCCCCTTTTTTTCTGCAATCCCTATTGCACTCTCCCCTTTTATTTTTATCTTTGCAGGAACATAACATTACAGCAATGAAAGCAACAATCTCATTAGACGGACTATTAGGCCTTATCCACGAGCTTTCGCTGAGTGCGAGCAACAAACGGTGGCTGGGTGAGAAACTGATAGAAGAGGCGCGGGAAGAAGAAACAAAAACGAATTACGCCGATTTTATCAACGAAATATGCGGCGCATGGAAAGATGATCCGCGCACGACAGAAGAGATCAAGGACGATATACGAAACTCCAGGCAGTTCCATGTGACACGCCATATCATGCCGTTGACAGATGAAAACGAGTAATTACTTGCTGGACACCAATATCTGCATCGAGTTGTTGCGGGGCAATACGGACGTCTCCCGGAAACTGATAACACTGGGCGAAGGCCGGTGCGCCTTGTCTGTCATCACGCTCTACGAATTGATGTTTGGTGCATATTATTCCAAACACCAAGAACAAGAAGTACCTAAAGTGAAGATGTTTGTAGAACACTTCCCCATAATACCCCTGATTGATGCTGTAGAAAAATATGCCATCACCAAAACACGACTTCGCTCAGACGGAATTTTAATTGACGAATTTGATCTGATGATAGCAGCCACCGCACTTTCCGGAGGATACATCCTGGTCACGGACAACATCAAACATTTCCAACGTATCGCGGGACTTAAAATAGAGAATTGGATTAAACGGAAACAAGAATGATGTCCCGTTTTTTATCTATATGAAAATTCTTTCGTACTTTTGTCCCCAAATTGACGAACTATTGCAAAAAATGAACTATAACGTATTAGACCTTACAGAACAGGAAATCATCCGCCGCAACAGCCTCAACGAGCTGCGCGCGATGGGTATCGACCCCTATCCTGCGGCTGAGTATGTAACCAATGCCTTCTCGACAGACATCAAGGCGGACTTCAAGGACGACGCCGAACCGCGCCAGGTGTCCATCGCCGGACGCATCATGAGCCGCCGCGTCATGGGCAAGGCCTCGTTCGTCGAGCTGCAAGACTCCAAAGGCCGCGTGCAGGTGTACATCACCCGCGACGACATCTGTCCCGATGATAATAAAGATATGTATAACGTCGTCTTCAAGCGTCTGCTGGACCTGGGCGACTTCATCGGCGTGGAGGGCTTCGTCTTCCGCACACAGACGGGCGAAATCAGCGTCCATGCCAAGAAGCTGACCGTCCTGGCCAAGAGCCTGCGTCCGCTGCCCATCGTGAAGTACAAGGACGGCGTGGCCTACGACTCGTTCGAAGACCCCGAGCTGCGCTACCGCCAACGCTACGTTGACCTCATTGTTAATGAGGGCGTGAAGGACACCTTCCTGAAGCGCTCCAAAATCATCAGCACCATGCGTGCCGTGCTGGACGAAGCCGGATATACCGAGGTGGAGACACCCATCCTGCAAGCCATCCCCGGAGGTGCCAGCGCACGGCCGTTCATCACGCACCACAACTCGCTGGACATCGACCTCTACCTGCGCATCGCCACGGAGCTGTACCTGAAGCGGCTCATCGTCGGCGGCTTCGAGGGCGTCTACGAGATTGGCAAGAACTTCCGCAACGAGGGCATGGACAAGAACCACAACCCGGAGTTCACCTGCATGGAGCTGTACGTGCAATATAAGGATTACAACTGGATGATGGGCTTCACCGAACGTCTACTGGAGCGCATCTGCATCGCCGTGAACGGCAAGCCCGAGACGGAGATTGACGGCAAGGTCATCAGCTTCAAGGCTCCCTACCGCCGCCTGCCCATCCTGGAGGCCATCAAGGAGAAGACGGGCTATGACCTGGAGGGCAAGTCGGAAGACGAAATCCGCCAGATCTGCAAGGAGCTGAAGATGGAGATTGACGACACCATGGGCAAGGGCAAGCTGATTGACGAAATCTTCGGCGAGTTCTGCGAGGGCACGTTCATCCAGCCCACGTTCATCACGGACTATCCCGTGGAGATGTCGCCCCTGACCAAGATGCACCGCTCGAAACCCGGCCTGACCGAACGCTTCGAACTGATGGTCAACGGCAAGGAGCTGGCCAACGCCTACAGCGAGCTGAACGACCCGCTGGACCAGGAGGAACGCTTCAAGGAGCAGCTCCGCCTGAGCGAGAAGGGCGACGACGAGGCCATGTTCATCGACCAGGACTTCCTCAAGGCGCTGCAATACGGCATGCCTCCCACCAGCGGTATCGGCATCGGCATCGACCGACTGACCATGCTCATGACGGGCAAACCCTTCATCCAGGAGGTGCTCTTCTTCCCGCAGATGCGCCCGGAGAAGGTAGCCCCGAAGGACGCTCCCGCGAAATATACCGAGCTGGGCATTCCCGCCGACTGGGTGCCGGTCATCCAGAAGGCCGGATACAACCTGGTGAGCGACATGAAGGACGTGAACCCGCAGAAGCTCCACATGGACATCTGTGGCATCAATAAGAAGTACAAACTGGAGTTGGCCAACCCGAGCGTGGCCGACGTGCAAGCATGGATTGAAAAGATAGAGAAATGAAACTCCCGGGAAAGATAGCCGTGATGGGTGGAGGCAGTTGGGCAACGGCCATCGCCAAGATTGTCCTCTCCAGGACGGAGAGCATCAACTGGTATATGCGCCGCGACGACCGCATCGCCGACTTCAAGCGTCTGGGGCACAACCCTGCGTACCTGACCAGCGTGAAGTTTGACGTCCGCCGCATCCACTTCAGCTCCAACATCAACGACATCGTGAAGGAATCGGACACGCTGATATTCGTCACGCCGTCCCCCTACCTGAAGTCGCACCTGAAGAAGCTGAAGACGAAGATCAAGGACAAGTTCATCATCTCGGCCATCAAGGGTATCGTCCCCGACGAGAACCTCATCGTGTCGGAGTACTTCACGGAGGAATACAACGTGCCGCCGGAGAACATCGCCGTCATCGCCGGTCCCTGCCATGCGGAGGAGGTGGCGCTGGAGCGGTTGTCCTACCTCACGCTTGCCTGTCCGGACACGACCAAGGCCAAGGTCATCGCCGAACGCTTCGCCAGCTCGTACATCAAGACCTCGGTGAGCAACGACGTGGTGGGCATTGAATATGGCTCGGTGCTGAAGAATGTGTATGCCATCGCCGCCGGCATCTGCAACGGGTTGAAGTATGGCGACAACTTCCAGGCGGTGCTGATGTCCAATGCCGTGCAGGAGATGCACCGTTTCCTCACGACCGTCCATCCGCTGGAGCGCAACGTCTACGACTCGGCCTACCTGGGCGACCTGCTGGTGACGGGCTACAGCAACTTCAGCCGCAACCGCACGTTCGGCACAATGATTGGCAAGGGCTATTCGGTGAAGAGCGCGCAGATAGAGATGGAGATGATTGCCGAGGGCTACTACGGCACCAAGTGCATCAAGGAAATCAACAAGCACTATCACGTGAACATGCCCATCGTCGACGCGGTGTACAACATCCTCTACGAACGCATCTCGCCCAGCATCGAAATCAAGCTGCTGACGGACTCGTTCCGCTGACGTGCCCAACGACCACAACCACAGTACCACAGTTTCTTTTGCATACCCAAACAGGAAGGCGGGACATCCCCGCCTTTACTTTTGTCCGTAGGCCACGACCTGCAACCTGCATCTAAGCCAAACAAGACGACCGCCATTCCTCCAAAGTTTTCCAAAACACAAATACACACTACTGATTATCAGCCGATAAACAGATTTTAACCACACAAAAGTTTCCCGAAACAGAAAACTTACGATTACTTTCCGTACCTTTGCGCTGTCTAAAAACCACAACATTAGGACCTCAAAAAACAGCTTAGTATTATGATACAGACAGTTATCAAACGGGACGGACGCATCGTCGGTTTCAACGAAGAAAAGATAGCCACCGCCATCCGCAAGGCCATGCTTCATACCGACAAGGGCGAAGACATGCAACTCATCCGCCAGATCACCGACCGTATCTCCTTCCGGGGTGCCGCACAAATGACCGTGGAGGAAATCCAGGACATGGTGGAAGTGGAACTGATGAAAAGCAGCCGCAAGGACGTGGCACAGAAGTACATCGCCTACCGCAACCAGCGCAGCATTGCCCGCAAGGCCAAGACACGCGACATCTTCCTGGAAATCATCAACATCAAGTCCAACGACATCACGCGCGAGAACGCCAACATGAACGCGGACACGCCCGCCGGCATGATGATGAAGTTTGCCAGCGAGACCACGAAACCTTTCGTCGACGACTATCTGCTGAGCGAGGAGAGCCTCCAGGCCGTGCAGGGCAACTACCTGCACATCCACGACAAGGACTATTACCCCACCAAGAGCCTGACGTGCGTGCAGCATCCGCTGGACCACATCCTGACGAACGGCTTCTCTGCCGGGCACGGCGAGTCACGTCCCGCCAAGCGCATAGAGACTGCCAGCATCCTAGGCTGCATCTCGCTGGAGACCGCCCAGAACGAAATGCACGGCGGACAGGCCATCCCGGCCTTCGACTTCTACCTGGCCCCCTACGTGCGCTACAGCTTCATCGAAGAGGTGGAGACCCTGGAGCGGCTGAACGGAGCGGACTACTCACATCTTTATAATTATCCGCTGGACGACTACCTCACCCGCCCGCTGGACGGCCTGGAGGGCGAGGCACGGCTGGTGCAGCACGCCGTCAATCAGACGGTGGCCCGCGTGCATCAGGCCATGGAGGCGTTCATCCACAATATGAATACCATCCATTCGCGCGGAGGCAACCAGGTGGTGTTCAGCTCCATCAACTACGGCACGGACACCTCGGCCGAGGGACGCTGCATCATCCGCGAACTGCTGAACAGCACCTACCAGGGCGTGGGCAACGGCGAGACCGCCATCTTCCCCATCCAGATCTGGAAGAAGAAACGCGGCGTCAGCTACCTGCCCACCGACCGCAACTATGACCTCTACCGCCTGGCCTGCAAGGTGACGGCACGCCGCTTCTTCCCCAACTTCCTGAACCTGGACGCCACCTTCAACCAGAGCGAGGCGTGGCAGGCCGACGACCCGAAACGCTACCTGCACGAGGTGGCCACCATGGGCTGCCGCACGCGCGTCTTCGAGAACCGCTTCGGGCCCAAGACCTCCGTCGGGCGCGGCAATCTGTCCTTCTCCTCCATCAACATCGTGCGCCTGGCCATCGAGTGCAGGGGCATCGCCTCGCCCGAGGAACGCATCGCGGCCTTCTTCGCCAAGCTGGACCACATGCTGGAGGTGACCGCCCGCCAACTGCACGAGCGGCTGGAGTTCCAGAAGACGGCCTTCGCCAAGCAGTTCCCCCTGCTGATGTCGGCCCTGTGGATAGGTTGCGAGAAGCTGAAGCCCAACGACACCATCGCCTCCGTCATCAACCAGGGCACGCTGGGCATCGGGTTCATCGGACTGGCGGAATGTCTGGTGGCCCTCACGGGGAAGCACCACGGCGAATCGGAAGAGGCACAGGCCCTGGGGCTGCGCATCGTGACCTACATGCGCGACCGTGCCAACGACTTCTCCGAACAGTACCAACACAACTACAGCGTACTGGCCACGCCTGCCGAAGGCTTGTCCGGCAAGTTCACCCGCATCGACCGCAAGGACTTCGGCCTGCTGCCCGGCATCACGGACCGCGAATACTACACCAACTCCAACCACGTGCCGGTGTACTACAAGTGCAGCGCCCGCCACAAGGCCGAGGTGGAGGCTCCCTATCACGACCTGACCCGCGGCGGACACATCTTCTACGTGGAGATGGACGGCGACGCCACGCACAATCCCGAAGCCATCATGCGCATCGTGGACATGATGGACCATTACAACATGGGCTACGGCTCGGTGAACCACAACCGCAACCGCTGCATGGACTGCGGCTACGAGAACTCCACGCCCGACCTGGAGGCCTGCCCCAAGTGCGGCAGCACGCACATCGACCGCCTGCAACGCATCACCGGCTATCTGGTGGGCACCACCGACCGCTGGAACAAGGCGAAGCTGGCCGAACTGAATGACCGTACCACTCACCAATAACCTCTCGCCATGCTGTCTATCCTGAACATACTGGAAGATACCACTGTGGACGGACCGGGTTTCCGCACGGCTATCTATGCCGCCGGATGCCCGAATGCCTGTCCCGGTTGCCATAACCCCGAATCCTGGAACATACAACACGGACATCCGATGAGCACGGAAGAGATCCTGGACAAGGTATTGGAAGACCCCTTTGCCGACGTCACCTTCAGCGGAGGCGACCCCATGTTCCAGCCCGAAGGCTTTGCCGAGCTGGCGCAGGCCATCAAGGAGAAAAGCGGGAAGAACATCTGGTGCTACACCGGCTATACATTCGAGCGGTTGTTGTCCAACCCGCGCCAACGGAAGCTGTTGCAATACATCGACGTATTGGTGGACGGACGCTTCCGTCAGGAGCTGCGCGACGAGAGCCTGTACTTCCGGGGCAGCAGCAACCAACGCCTGATAGACGTACCGGCCTCGCTCCGGGCACAAAAGGCGGTGGCATTTTCATACAACCCCTAAGAAAACGCAAAGAAACGCAGGCATTCTATTTTTTTCATCCGCATTATTCTTTATTCCTATAAAAAAGGTGTATATTTGCCCCACCTAAAAAAGTCTGAGAATAAGAATTTAATAACCGCTTACCGTTCCTTGTCCGGTGGATGAGGAATAAGGCAAGCCCAAAATTGGAACGAACATGATTACTTTGAACATCGAGAAGACCCTCGGATTCATTTCCAAGGAGAATGTGTACGCTTACGAAAAGCAGGTACAGGACGCACAAGAGATGCTGGAAAACGGCACGGGCCTGGGCAACGACTTCCTGGGCTGGCTGCACCTCCCCTCCTCCATCACGCAGGAGCACTTGAATGACCTGAAGGCCACCGCACAGACCTTGCGCGAGAATTGTGACGTCGTAGTCGTTGCCGGCATCGGCGGCAGCTACCTGGGCGCACGCGCCGTCATCGAGGCCTTGTCCAACAGCTTCGCCTGGCTGCAAGAGAAGAAGGACGGTCCCGTCATCCTCTTTGCCGGACACAACATCGGCGAAGACTACCTGTACGAGCTGACCGAATACCTGAAAGGAAAGAAGTTCGGCGTCATCAACATATCCAAGTCCGGCACGACTACCGAGACTGCCCTGGCCTTCCGCCTCCTGAAGAAGCAGTGCGAAGAGCAGCGCGGCAAGGAAATGGCCAAGAAAGTCATCGTGGCCATCACGGACGCCAAGAAGGGCGCTGCCCGCACCACGGCCGACAAGGAAGGCTACAAGTCGTTCATCATCCCCGACAACGTAGGCGGCCGCTTCTCCGTGCTGACCCCGGTAGGCCTGTTGCCCATTGCCATTGCCGGATTCGACATCGAGAAGCTGGTGGCCGGCGCCGTAGCCATGGAGAAGGCTTGCGGCAAGGACGTGCCCTTCGCCGAGAACCCCGCCGCCCTCTATGCCGCCACGCGCAACGAGCTGTACAAGAACGGCAAGAAGATTGAAATCCTCGTGAACTTCAACCCGAAACTGCACTATGTCAGCGAATGGTGGAAGCAACTCTATGGCGAGTCCGAGGGTAAGGAAAACAAAGGCATCTTCCCCGCATCCGTGGACTTCACCACCGACCTGCACAGCATGGGCCAATGGATCCAGGAAGGCGAGCGCACCATCTACGAGACAGTCATCTCCGTAGAGAAGACCAACCACAGCCTGCAAGTGCCCAGCGACGAGGAGAACCTGGATGGCCTGAACTTCCTGGCCGGCAAGCACGTGGACGAGGTGAACAAGATGGCCGAACTGGGCACTCAGCTGGCTCACGTGGACGGCGGCGTGCCCAACCTGCGCCTCACCATCCCCGCCCTGAACGAGGAAAGCATCGGCGGCCTGCTCTACTTCTTCGAGAAGGCGTGCGGCATCAGCGGCTACATCCTGGGTGTGAACCCCTTCAACCAGCCGGGCGTAGAAGCTTATAAGAAGAATATGTTCGCTCTGCTGAACAAGCCGGGCTATGAAGAAGAGTCCAAGGCCATCCAAGCCAGACTGTAAAAACTAAAACCGAATTCACCAGGAGCGCGAATTGCACGGACTTATCTGTGTAATCCGCGCTTTCTTTTATCTCCAAGTTTCAACCATGCCAACGAAAATCGTCATAGCCCTGGACTCCTTCAAAGGTTGTCTGTCCTCGCAAGAGGCAGGCGAAGCCGCAGCCCGCGGTGTCCGACAGGCTTGTCCTGATTGCCAAGTACGGGTGGTACCCGTAGCCGACGGGGGCGAGGGACTGCTGGAAGCCTTGGTCAGTGTCACGGGCGGAAGTCTCATTCACTGCCGTGCCCACGGCCCGCTGATGGAATTGCGCGACACCTGCTACGGCCTGTCGGGCGACGGACGGACAGCCTTCATCGAAATGGCCCGCATCAGCGGACTGCCCTTGGTGCCCGAAGAACAGCGCAATCCCTTGCTGACCACCACCTATGGCACCGGGGAACTGATAGCGGACGCCTTGCAACGGGGCTGTCGTCATTTCCTCATCGGACTGGGGGGAAGCGCCACGAACGATGCCGGACTGGGCATGCTTCAGGCACTGGGTTTCCGCTTCCTGGACGGGAATGGTACAGAGGTGGGACTCGGCGGACAAGCTCTGGCCCGTGTGGAGAGCGTGGATACTTCCTGCATACCGACGGAACTCCGGGAGGCAGTCTTCACCGCCGCCTGCGATGTCCGCAACCCGCTGTACGGACCGGAGGGGGCGGCCTTTGTCTTTGCCCCGCAGAAGGGAGCTACGCCTAAGATGGTGCAGGAGCTGGATACCGGACTCCGCCATTTCTCGGAAGTGCTTCGCCGGGAGCTCGGTACGGATATCTCCACCTTGCCGGGAGCGGGTGCGGCCGGTGGTATGGGCGGAGGGCTGTCGGCTTTCCTCCACGCTGAACTAAAGCCCGGCATTGAACTGGTATTGGCCGCTGCGGATTTCCCCACCCTCCTGCACGATGCCGACCTGGTCATCACAGGCGAAGGACGTGCCGACCGCCAGACCCTGATGGGCAAGGTTCCTGCCGGCATCTTGCGGGAAGCCCGCCGACAAGACATCCCGGTCATCCTGCTGGCCGGACAAGTACAAGACAAGGAAGCGTTGCTCCAAGCCGGATTCCGTGCCGTGCAATGCATCAATCCGCCGGACACACCCTTGGAGACAGCTGTCCGTCCGGACTTTTCCCGCCGGCAGCTGGCACAGGCTGCATTCGCCACGACCAATGCCTTCTTGCGATAGAGCTATCATCACCTCTCGATAGAGCTTTCGTCGGGCAACGATAGAGCTATCGTCAGCCAACGATAGTACTATCGCGCACCGCCCGCCGGCACCGCACCAAGTCCCGCTCCGTCAGGGGACGCGTCTTTGTGCCTCCCCGCTCGATGGAGCGCACTATCTTGAACCCGCTCCACTTCAAGATCTCGCGCAAGGCACGGACCGTACCCCGCGACTGACGGAACCAGACGTTGAAAGGCCAAGGTGTGGAGCAGGTAGTCACCAGGACAGCCCGCTTTCCCTTGTGCAGCGGACGAGGCAAGCCGCGCGGGCTCTCTCCCGTCAGGCCATAAACCATCCGGTCGAAAAGCACCTTCAGCGTGCCGGGCATATTGCCCCAATAACAAGGAGAGCCGACAATCAATACATCCGCCTCGGACAGCAACGCCAGGATGCGCTGGGCATCGTCCGCCGGAAGCACACACTGCCGGGCAGAACGACACTTCATACACCCCGTGCAGGGATGTACATGGAGGTGGGACACCACTTCATGACAGACTTCCGCCCCACCCCGGACAGCCTCCTCCCTCATCGCCTCCAGCATCCGGGCGATATTCCCGTCCGGACGGGGACTGGCATTCAGTATCAGTATTTTCATCTTTGTTTAACATCCAAAACAGCCGACAAACGGAAGAAATCCCTATATTTGTGGCAGTCAATATATCAAATCCAACAAAAATCTATATGGAGAACCATTCTATTACCCCCCGGCCACGCGTCGCCCTCGTCCTTTCCATGGGCGGGGCACGGGGCATGGCCCACATCGGCGTCATCGAGGAACTGCTGGCACAAGGCTACGAGATAACCTCCATTGCCGGCAGCTCGATGGGAGCCATGGTCGGTGCCATGTATGCCACCGGCCGACTGGAAGCCTGCAAGGACTGGCTACGCACGTGGAACAAACGCAAGATGTGGCAACTGGCCGACCTCAGCCTGAGCAGCGACGGCATCGTCAAAGGCGACCGCTTCATCCGCGAACTGAAAGAAATCCTGCCCGATGTGAATATCGAAGACCTGCCCCTGCCCTACGTGGCCCTGGCTACGGACCTCATCAGCGAACAAGAAGTGCGGTTCGACCGCGGCAATCTGTTCGATGCCATCCGGGCATCCATTTCCATCCCCTTGTTGTTCCGCCCTTTCCGCCGGGGCGAACAACGGCTGGTAGACGGGGGCATCCTCAACCCGCTGCCGCTGAACCATGCCATCCGCACACCGGGCGACCTGCTGGTGGCCGTAGACGTAAACGCCCCTGCGGGAAAACCGGGCCGGAAACGACTCACTCCCTACCAACTGGCCACGAAATCTTCCCGGCTGATGATGCAGCAAATCACCCGCTACGAACTGGCACAGACACCGCCCGACCTCCTCATCCAACTGTGCGGAGAAGACTATGACATGATGGAATTCTTCCACGCCGAGGAAATCATAGAAGCCGGGCGCCGGGCAGCTAAAGAGGTGCTACATCATTGAGCCAGACATCCGAAGAAGCGTCACTGGGCATCCGCCAGTCGCCACGCGGACTGAGCGACACGCTGCCCACCTTCGGTCCGTCGGGCAGGCAGGAACGCTTGAACTGCTGGTTGAAGAAGCGCCGGCAGAAGGTCTGCAACCATTTCTTGATGGTCTCCTCGTCATACGTCCCCTTGAAGGTGCGGACGGCCAGGAAATAAATCTTGGAAGGTGCAAACCCGCCTCGCAGGAAGTAATAGAGGAAAAAGTCGTGCAACTCATAGGGACCCACCAGGTCTTCCGTAATCTGCCGGATGTTTCCGTTCTCGTCGGCCGGTATCAGTTCGGGACTAATGGGGGTATCCACGATATCGAGCAAGGTACGGCGGGAGGCTTCGTCCACGCTATTCTCTGCCACCCACTTCACCAGGTGCTTCACCAACGTCTTGGGCACACTGGCATTGACACCATACATGGACATGTGGTCGCCATTATACGTGGCCCAGCCCAAAGCCAGCTCAGACAGGTCGCCCGTGCCCACCACGAGGCCTCCCGTCTGGTTGGCAATGTCCATCAGGATCTGGGTACGCTCCCGAGCCTGGGAATTCTCGTACGTCACGTCGTGCACCTCCGGATTGTGGCCGATGTCCTTGAAATGCTGCAGGCAAGCGTCCTTGATGCTCACCTCGCGCACGGTGACGCCCAGGGATTCCATCAGGTCTACGGCATTGGTATGCGTGCGGTCCGTCGTGCCGAATCCGGGCATGGTCACCCCGACGATGCCCTTGCGGGACAGCCCCAGCTTGTCGAACGTCTGCACGCACACCAGCAGGGCCAACGTAGAGTCCAGTCCGCCCGATATGCCCACCACGGCCGACTTGGCATGCGTATGCACCAGCCGCTGGGCCAGACCCGATACCTGGATGGAGAAAATCTCCTCGCAACGCTCGTCCAGCGCGGCACCCTGAGGCACGAACGGATGCGGATTGAACGTGCGGGTCAACTGCAAATCACGCGGATTGACATACTCCGTGGCAATATGGGTATAGACATCCGGCGTCATGCACGCCCGACAGGAAGCAAACGTGGTATTGACCCTCCGCTCCGTGCGAAGGCGCTCCACGTCTATCTCGCTGATCACCACCTGCTCGTCGAAGGAGAAGCGCTTGCTCGCCGCCAGCAACGAACCGTTCTCGTAAATCATGGCATTGCCCGCAAACACCACGTCCGTAGTGGACTCGCCAAAGCCGCACGAACTGAAGACATAGCCCGCAATGCAGCGCGCAGACTGCTGGGCAATGAGCGAACGCAGATAGGCATGCTTGCCCACCCCCTCGTTATCAGCCGACAGATTGAAGATGATTTCCGCCCCCTGCAAGGCCAGCATCGAACTGGGAGGCACAGGTGCCCACAAATCCTCGCAAAGCTCAATGCCAAAGATTGTCGCGGTCGTGTCAAACAAAAGGCGGCTGCTCAGCGGCACATTCTGCCCACACAGCCGGACCGTCGTCTCACGCACCTCGGCAGCCGACGTAAACCAGCGTTTCTCATAAAACTCCTTGTAGTTGGGCAGATAGGTCTTGGGCACCACGCCCAGCACTTTCCCCTTCTGGATGACCACCGCCGTATTCAGCAACATCCCGTTCATCGGCACAGGCATCCCCAGGATGGAGACAATGTCCAATTGACGCGTATTGTTGAGAATCTGCATCAACCCCATCTCCGCACTCTCCAGCAAAAGATGGTGGGCAAACAGATCCCCACACGTATAGCCCGTCAGGCAGAGCTCCGGGAAAACAATGATTTCCACCCCCTTGCCGTCGGCAATGATGATATCCTTCTCAATCTGCGAAGCATTGAACGCACAGTCGGCCACCTTCACACGAGGCACGGCCGACGCGACTTTCACGAATCCGTAGTTCATAGTCTAACTTGATTTATCAGGCTACAAACTTACGGAATTTCTCCGAAATATCCGCCAAGATGGGATAAAATTGCAGAGATTGGTTCCTTGCGCAGTGCATACAGTCAAATTTATTCCTTTCAAATTTTTCACTGCTTATTTTACATCACAAACCTCCACCGGCCACAAAATCCAAGCCAAACGGAGCACTCAACCCCTCGGCTCATTCTCGCGCCCACAGACGCCCGAAAGCAGAAAAGACGACAAATCATTCATCCTAACCCCCGAATATCCAAGAAAATGGCTTTATTTTCGTTCGAATCCCCCTTCCTCTCTCTTTCCGGTCTCTTTTTCCTCTCTTTCTCCTCTCTTTTTGCTCTCTTTCAAGTCTTATCCGGAAACGGAGAAACAGCGGAGGGACAAAGAATTTGACACGATTCGAATAAAACGCCCATAGGAATCGGAAATGTCATTTGACAAATTCAGACCATAGCTGTCTGCATATTTCATCTTTTCTTCCCGTCGGAATTTAGTTTATGTAGATCGCTTCGTGGGATACAAAAAAGAAAAGAGGAGAACCGTTGCCGATTTTCCTCTTTCTCCGGTGACCCCGCTGGGACTCAAACCCAGGACCTTCAGAACCGGAATCTGACGCTCTATTCAACTAAGCTACGGAGCCTTAATTGCGGGTGCAAAAGTATAAAAAAGGATGGAATGCGCCTAATTTTTCCCGATTTTTTTCGAGCATCCTGCAATTTGCGGGTCAATTGATGCTTATTCGCCACATGGACAAGAGGAATAAACACTATACGCATCGTTCATCTTAAGAGAAAAACCCAATCATTTTGCCATTTATTTTAAGAAAACGTAATCACTTATCAATATTTTCCCTATATTTGCCGGACAAATTCACATAACAACCATCGTATATGAGCTATCTGATAACCCCTGAAGGATACAAACCCCTGCTCGACTTGAAACAAACCGAGTTGGGAATCAAACAAATAAAAGAGTTCTTCCAGTTGAACCTCTCGTCCGAACTGCGCTTGCGGCGCGTCACGGCACCGCTTTTTGTGCTGAAAGGCATGGGTATCAATGATGACCTGAACGGCGTGGAACGGCCGGTCTCCTTCCCCATCAAGGACCTGGGAGACGCACAGGCCGAGGTGGTGCATTCGCTGGCCAAGTGGAAACGGCTGACCTTGGCGGAGTATAACATCGAGCCGGGCTATGGCATCTACACGGACATGAACGCCATCCGTGCCGATGAGGAACTGGGCAACCTGCACTCGCTCTACGTGGACCAGTGGGACTGGGAGCGGGTCATCACCGAGGCCAACCGCAACGTGGAGTTCCTGAAAGAAATCGTCACACGCATCTACGCGGCCATGGTACGGACGGAGTACATGGTCTACGAGATGTATCCGCAGATCAAGCCCTGCCTGCCCGAAAAGCTGCACTTCATCCACGCGGAGGAGTTGCGCCAACTCTACCCGCACCTGGAGCCCAAATGCCGCGAGCACACCATCACGAAAAAATACGGAGCGGTATTTGTCATCGGCATCGGCTGCAAACTGGGCGACGGGAAGAAACATGACGGACGTGCCCCGGACTATGACGACTACACCAGCCCGGGACTGAACGACCTGCCGGGACTGAATGGAGACCTGCTGCTGTGGGACGATGTCCTGCAACGCAGCATCGAACTGTCCTCCATGGGTATCCGCGTGAACAAGGAAGCCTTGATGCGCCAGCTCAAGCTGGAGGGACAGGAACAACGTCTGGAACTCTACTTCCACAAGCGTCTGATGGACGACACCCTGCCCCTCTCCATCGGTGGAGGTATCGGCCAGTCCCGTCTGTGTATGTTCTACCTGCGCAAGGCACACATCGGTGAGATTCAAGCCAGTATCTGGCCGGAAGAAATGCGTCGGGAGTGCAAGGCACATAATATACACCTTATTTAAATGATAATTTATTCTTAGAAGTTAAGGAGTTAAGAAGTTAAGAAGGAATGTTCCAGCGAAGTGTGTTCTACTTAACTTCTTAACTTCTAAATTCTAACTTCTAGGAGGTGCGCTTGCGCGCATAAATTCCTATTTATCCCCCAAACCATCATAAGTCACATTATGAACGTACAGATAGAAGAAAGCTGGAAAGCCCGGCTTCAACCCGAGTTTGACAAAGACTATTTCCGCACCTTGACAGACTTTGTGCGGGAAGAATACCACAAAGGAGCGGTCTATCCGCCGGGCAGTCTGATATTCAATGCCTTCAATCTCTGCCCGTTCGACCGTGTAAAAGTGGTCATCATCGGTCAAGACCCCTATCACGGACCGGGACAGGCACATGGGCTGTGTTTCTCCGTGAACGACGGGGTGCCCTTTCCGCCCTCCTTGCAGAATATCTTCAAGGAAATCAAGAATGACATCGGCACGGACATGCCCGCCACGGGCAATCTGACCCGCTGGGCGCAACAGGGCGTACTGCTATTGAACGCCACGCTGACCGTGCGTGCCCATCAGGCAGGGTCGCACCAAGGACACGGCTGGGAGACCTTCACGGATGCCGTCATACGCATCTTGGCCGAAGAAAAAGAACATCTGGTATTTATCTTGTGGGGAGCCTACGCCCAACGCAAGGGTGCCTTCATTGACCGCAACAAACACTTGGTGCTCACTTCCGCACACCCCTCTCCCCTATCTGCCTACAATGGATTCTTCGGCAACCGACACTTCAGTCGCACCAACGAATACCTGCAGGAACACGGAGAGGCCCCGATTGCGTGGTAAATGGGGGGCTACCTGCGCGCCGCAAAGAACTCCTTCATCAGCGCGGCGCATTCCTCCGCCAGAACACCTTGCACGACTTCCGTCTTGGGGTGCAGGGCTTGGGGAGCATAGAGACGATACCCGCGCTTCACATCCTCTGCCCCGAAGACGAGGCGCTTCAACTGGGACCAGCCGATGGCCCCGGCACACATCACGCAAGGCTCTACGGTGACATATAGCGTACATTCATTCAGATACTTTCCGCCCAGGGTGGAAGCGGCGGCGGTGATGGCCTGCATCTCGGCATGGGCCGTGACGTCCGTCAGCGTCTCCGTAAGGTTGTGCGCACGGGCTATGATACGATCTTTGCAGACCACAACGGCTCCTACGGGAATCTCCCCACGCTCGGCCGCCTTACGCGCCTCGGCCAGCGCCTGTTTCATATAATAAACGTCATCCATCGGCATGTCTTCACCTCCTCATGTCATGTTCTCCGAACAACGTCGGATAGTCCTCCTCCATATTCTTGTGGATAAATCCCAGGATGGTCTCGCGAAACCAGCGCGACTTATTGGTTATCTTATACTTTGCAAGATAACGATCCACGATACGCATTTCCTCGTCGCTCATCAGGCAGACGATGCGCTGCTCGCGTTTGGGTTCGAGCGGAGTGGCTTTGGCGCAGGTTTTGTCTCTTTTCCTCATATTCTTTGCAAAGGTAGGCTTCTTGCGGTAAAAATGAAATAGAAAAAGGGAAAAATGTGTACTTTTGCAGGATAATAGCTAAGTTAGTATCCAAGAAACGATGTCATTTCTCAAGAAACACCTCATCTCCCTCACCGCCACTCTGACCCTGCTGGTCGTGGCCGCTTATGAAACCTACTGGCTGCATGGGTTGTACAGCACCCAACACCGGGCACTCACCACCCAAATCAGTTCCCTGCTGACCGAGGCAGAAGGCTATGAATATGCCGAGAAGCTACGCAAGAGCCTGGAGTCGGACAACAGCATCCTTTATACCCCTTCGCCCAATCCGCAAGGCACAGTCATTTCCATCGATATGGATACCCTCAAAGGGAAGCCCAAAGAAATCACCGTACACCGCATCGACCCCGACACGCAAGCCGGAGAGATATTCATCGCCGGCAATTTCGACATCCGCCGGGTGGACGAGCTTTTCTCGCTCTCCTTGGACTCCATCGGGCTGCCCCTGCCCCATCAACTACGCTTCTTCCGTGACGGAGAGGCGATGGACTCCGTAAGCACAGCGGGGTATCAACCAGCCGAGGATGACCCGGTCATTTCCATCACCTCCAATCTCAACGGCGGCACCTACGAACTGCGTGCCCCCTCACTCTCCACGCACATCCTCCGGGGAATGGCTGGCGTGCTGGCCGTTTCGGCGGGCATCCTGCTGATGGTCGTCGCCGCTTTCGGTTTCATCGGAAAGGCTTTGCGGAAACAACGGGACTTGGAGCGGATGAAAAACGACTTCACCGGCAACATCACCCACGAGCTGAAGACCCCCATCGCCGTGGCCTACGCCGCCAGCGACACCCTGCTGGAATGCGGACTGGGCGAGAATCCCACCCTGCGCGAAGAATACCTGAACATCATCAAAGGCCAACTGGACAAGCTGGCGGGACTGGTGGAAATGATTCTCTCCACCACACTGAAGAACCGGGACAGCCTGCAACTCGAACTGACCGACACGCCCATAAAGCCCCTGCTGGAAGAAGTCGCTGCCCAAACCCGGCTGAGCAGCAAGAAGCCCTGCACGATAACCCTCACTGTCCAGCCCGATGACCTCACCGCCCAAGCGGACCGCAAGCTGATGTCCAGCGTGCTCTCCACCCTCCTGGACAATGCCGTGAAATACTCCGGCAAGCAAGTGACGATCTCCCTCGAAGCCAGACGGAACGGGGAAAAGACACGGATTTCCATCACGGACGACGGCATCGGCATCGCCCCGCGGGACCAAGCCCACATCTTCGAAAAGTTCTATCGCGTGCCCACCGGCGACGTGCACAACGTCAAAGGGTACGGCATCGGACTCTTCTTCGCAAAGGGTATTGTGGAGAAGCACGGCGGCCGCCTGACGGTAGAGAGCGAGCCGGGCAATGGCAGTACTTTTCACATTGAAATTCCAAGTTTATGAGCAAGATACACGTATTAGTCGTGGAAGACGAACCCACGCTGGCCCGCATCATCAAGGATGCCTTGGAGGCCAATGATTTCAAGGTTTCCCTGGCCGCCGACGGGGTAGCCGGACTGGAAGCGTTTACCCAAGTGACCCCGAACATCCTGGTGGCCGACATTATGATGCCCCAACTGTCCGGCCTGGATATGGTGCGGAAAATCCGCGAGACCGACCGACACACGCCCATCCTCTTCCTGACGGCCAAGAGCACGGTGGACGACGTGGTGGAAGGCTTCCACGCCGGAGGCAATGATTACCTGAAGAAACCATTTGGAATGAAGGAACTGATGGTGCGCATCACAGCCCTGTTGGGCAGAATTACCCCCACCTGCGTCCCCCAGAAAGAAAAGATACAAATCGGGAACTACCGCTTCGACCCCGGCAAACGGACACTGACCTACCTGCCCACGGGCGAATGTCACGAACTGCCCAACCGGGAAAGCGAAATCCTGCAACGCCTCTGCCAGACTCCACACGCCATTGTCCCCGCCAAGGACATCTTGCTGGACCTCTGGGGCGACGACGACTTCTTCAGCACCCGCAGTTTCCAGACCCTCATCTCCCGCCTGCGCCGCCGCCTCGCCAAAGACCCCGATGTGAAGCTGATTAACCAGCGGAGAGAAGGCTACCGGCTGCTTTATTGAACCCAATATCCGACTAAGGGCAGACCTTCTCCGTGCCTTGATGATAAAAAGGTGATACCTCTTTATAGAAAAGGTGGCACCTTTAATAGGCAAAGGTGGCACCTTTGGTAGGCAAAGGTCGTACCTTTGATAGGCCACCTACAAATCAATGCTGAACTTCAGCAGGAACTCCCGTGGCCGAAGATAGGTCAACGTATAGGACTGGAGCGTGGAAGATACCACCCGCTGACGGTATTCCGCAGTGCCGATGACGTTGTTGGCCGACAGCGTGATTTCCCATCGGTTCGCCCGATAGTTCAGGGAAAGGTCGCAGAAATAATTCAACCCGAAACCCTCCTCGCTGCTGTGATACAGTTCGTTGTTCCACGAGAGCATCCATCCCGAGGTAGGCAGGATGTGGAAATTCGCATAATGGGACCAATCCACCACGCAACTCAACGGGACAGACGCGCCACTCAGCTCCTTGCGGCTGGTGACCGTCGCCCCGGATTTCCCCTCCACGGAGAGCCACTTGGTTGGGCGGAGCGAGTAATCCAACGACGCGGCGTAGCTGTCCATCCGCGACTTCATCACTTGCCCGGAAGAGAGGAAGGCGTACGTCGTGGCATTGAACGAACCGTCCAGCCCGATAGTGGTATTCCCCAAAAAGAAGTTTTTCGCCAACCGGGTATGGACGCTGTACGAGTCCGAACGATAGGTGCGCTGCGTGGCCCGCTGCACATAGACGTCATCCTCCAACACATTCTCGGACAAAACATTACCGGACGAACGCACATACATCGGACGGAGGTTGAAGAAAACGCCCGTCACCGGATGGCGGTACTTGTAACTCCCCAACAGGAGATGCGACCTCCGTTCGCCCATCTGCCCGCTCCCGGCATATTGGTTGCGATAGGAAGTAAACAAGGGGCCGGTGACCAACGCAGTCCCTTCACGGGGCGTTGCCGAAAGCCGGTAGTTCAGCGATAATTCAGACTGGGCAGAGAGTTTCCATTCCCACTCCCCAAAAGGTTCCGCCCAAACCTGCCGGGAGGATGCCCCCTCGTAGGCTTGGCGGACATAACTGACCTTGACGCCTCCCTCCAGCCTATGTTGACCAAATTTCAGTTGGGTGGAAGGTTCCCAATAGGGCTGCACCAGTTGCCAGACGGCTCCGTTGATGGATTGCCGCCGATAGTCAATACCTATTCTGTTTCCCAGGAAATGCCGTCCCAGCTTTTTGCTGAAAGAAGCCCGGTTGCGGGTGGAGAACAGATTCAAGTCCAGCCGTTGGGTCAGGCCGTTGAGGGTCAGGAGCTGGCCGGGCAGGAAGGTCTGTCCGGTGGACGAGGACAGTTGCCACACATCCCCCCGCGTCGTGGTGTGCGACAGGCTCACGTCTTCCGACCACACCCGCTTGTAGGGCTTCACCCGCAAGGGGACATCCCGGTCGTTACAGCGCATCACACCCGAACCTTCGTCCCAGTCGGCATAGACCCGCGTGCTACTCCGCAGATAGATGCGGTCGGCATTGAGGGTGTAGCACACCTCGCCTTTCAGCTCATTCCGGCGGTTGGTCAGCCGATAATCTTCCGTGACGACGGGCATCCCATCGATGGTCAGATACGTAAGGGAACTCCCGCTGCGCTGCCTTTCCCGGTCGTGAAAGCCACTGGCCTGGACACGCAGGTCGGCGTCCTTGCCGGTCTTCCACAGCCAGTTGCCGGCCAGAAGGTGGCTGGCATTGAACGTGTAGCGTTGCTCGCTAAATGACGGTCCGCCCAGTTCCATCAGGCTGATCAATCCCGGCTCTGCCTGGTATCCGCCGAGGTTGGCAATGTCCAGCACCTCGTGGCCGATGTCGGTGCCTGTGTTGTTGTTCTTGTACATCATCAAAGTCTGGAAACGCTTGTTGAACTGCATCCCCATCAGGCGGTTGTCATACGTCACGCCTTCCTCCTTGCCCGCCACGCCCACACCCAGGTCGGCCAATCCCGTCCACACCGACCGGGCATCTTCCTTCAAGACGATGTTGAGTGCAGCCTGCTCGCTGAAGCTGACCCCGCGCAGGGACTTCACCTTCTGATGATGCTCCAGCACCTGCACGTTCTGCACCTTGTCCGCCGGGATGTTGCTGCTGGCCACGGCATATTGCCCGCCCATCAGGTCGAGGCCCTCAATATAGAAGGTATTGATGGCCTTGCCCTGATACTCGATGCTGCCGTTGGGTTTCACCTCCAGCCCCGGCATCTTGCGGATGACGTCAGCTATGGAGCGGTCCTGCGCTTGCTTGAAGCTGGCCACGGAATACGTCAAGGTGTCTCCCCGCTGGGAAATGCGTTCAGGTTTGGCCACCACTTCCCGAAGTTGGAAAGCCGATTCCGCCAACACGATGTCCTGTCCTTCCCGAAAATCTTCCACCGATATGGTGAATGTCTTATAACCGATAAAGCTGACGGTCAATCTGTCCGCCCCCGGCACGTGCTTCAAGGAGAAATGCCCATCCTGCCCCACGGTCGCAAAGGTCAATACCTTGTCTGCATCCGAGTAGAGCACGACATTGGCTCCCGGAAGCGGCTGGCCGGACGCATCGTGCACGGTTCCCTCGAAAGACAAGGGAGACTGGGCCATCCCCCTTGCCACTCCAAGGACACATAGTATTATAAATAAGAGCGTCCGCATCGGCTTATTCCAAATCCAGATAGTTCTTCTTGGTTTGCTTTTGGTCTGTAATCTCTTTCCCGCTGGCATCCGTAATCTTGACAATCTTCGCTCCCGATCCGGCCAAGGCATCGTTCGCCAAATCCGAGTAAGTCTGTTCGGCGCGGGCCTTGCGCAGAGCCAAGTACTTCTTCCGCGTACATTTCACAGGTTTATGTATACTTGGTCCTAACTCCACCTCGGTATTCTCTGGAGCCTGCTCGATGCCGACCGCCGCGAAATGGAACAGGCCGTCCGCATCCATCGCTTCCAAGATAAGTCCCGGCAATCCACCCAATACGTAAGGGCCGTAGGACAACGGCAGCTCCGGACAATACCATACCGTCCACGTGCGGCCATACAGCCCGGCCTTGGCCTGGTGGCAGGTATAACCGCATATCGTCTTCACACTATCTGTCAGCGTCCAATCCAGTTGGGGCAAGGGTTCTTCATACTTCAAGTCATCCGCACCTATCCTATTCATATACGTATATCTCCCCGCTTTGGGTTTGCCAATCAAAACTTGCAAGCTGTTTCGATTGGGATACTTGGCCCAAAGTTGTTGCAAACCAGCTATGCCTGCCATAACATCTTTGGAATGCTGGAGTTCCTCGGACTCTATGAGATATTGACGGTTAGCTGAATTGTAGAAGACAGCGGTAGCCTCCCCTATGTCCAACTGCCAGCGATAGGCTTTCCGTACTTTGTTGTCACGCAAGGCATCGCAATCATAAGTGACACGATAGACGGCTTTCTCTTGGGCACCCAAGCAGAGCGGAAGCAAGAGCAGCATCAGTGCAAGTGTTCTTTTCATCATTCTATTTGTTTTTTTTGGTTCTGATGCTGCAAAGGTCGGCAAGGATATGCAGATTCTTGTTCAACGACGATTCAACAAGTGCAAACAAATATTAAACGTCCGAAGAATAAAAGCCTGCCTCAATTGTAAAGATCGATATTGAAAAGAGTGCTTCTTCTTTCCGCAAAAGTAAGCGCGGATGACGGGAAAAACACGGTTTTTACCGGGTATTTCGCGCCATCCGCGCCGGAAGAAGCCGGAGATTTCTCTCCAAGAAAAAAAGTCTTTTTCTACTTATTTCAGTTCAGCCAATGCCTCCTTAATGCGGCGAATGGCTTCCACGATATTCTCGTCGCTCGTGGCATAGCTCATGCGGATGCAGTCGGGAGCGCCAAAGGAAGTACCGCCCACGCAAGCCACGTGACCTACTTCGAGCAGGTACATGGCCAGGTCCTCGGCCGTATTGATTTTGCGCTCACCAGCAGCCTTACCGAAGTAAGAGCTGCACTTGGGAAAGAGGTAGAAAGCACCTTCGGGCACGTTGACCTCGAAGCCGGGTACTTCCTTGGCCAAGCGAACGATGAGGTCGCGACGGCGCTGGAAGGCCTGACGCATTTCCTCCACGGGAGCCTGCGTGCCGGTGTAGGCGGCTTCGGCGGCCTTTTGGGAAACAGAGCAAGGACCGGACGTGTATTGGCCTTGCAGCTTGTTGACGCCTTTCACGATCCATTCGGGTCCTGCAATGAAGCCAATGCGCCATCCTGTCATGGCATAAGCCTTGGACACGCCGTTCACGATGACCGTACGCTCCTTCATACCGGGCACGGAAGCGATGCTGTGATGGCGGCCGATGTAGTTGATGTGCTCGTAAATTTCATCGGCGATGACGATGACCTGCGGATGCTTCTCGAGCACGGCGGCCAATGCAGCCAGCTCTTCGGCACCATAGACCGAACCCGTCGGGTTGGACGGAGAGCACAGGATCAAAGCCTTGGTCTTGGGCGTAATGGCGGCTTCCAACTGGGCGGGCGTTATCTTGAAGTCCTGCTCGATGCCGGCAGATACGATGACGGGCACGCCTTCGGCGAGCTTCACCATCTCCGGATAGCTGACCCAGTAGGGAGCGGGTACGATGACCTCATCGCCCGGATTGACCAAAGCAAGAATGGTGTTGCACACGGATTGCTTGGCACCGTTGGCACACGAGATTTGTGCGGGCGTGTAGTCCAAGCCATTCTCGTTCTTCAGCTTGGCCACGATGGCATTGCGCAGAGCGGGATAGCCGGGGACGGGTGAATAGCGAGAATAATTCTCGTCGATGGCTTTCTTGGCAGCTTCCTTGATATGGTCGGGAGTGTTGAAGTCGGGTTCACCTACGCTCAGGTTGATAACGTCCACGCCTTGCGCTTTCAGTTCGGCGCTCTTTTGGGACATGGCCAGCGTTGCCGAGGGCGACAAGCTGTTCAAGCGGTCTGATAATTGATTCATGTTATTTCTCCTTATATAATTAATATACTTGATTACTTGTTGAAGTGCAACGTGTGCCCCATGCGCTCTTTCTTAGTGCGCAAGTAGCGTTCATTGTAGGGATTAGGGGTAGTCTCGATAGGCACTATCTCGCTGATTTCAAGTCCATACGCCTCAAGCCCGACACGCTTCACAGGGTTATTGGTCAGCAGGCGCATCTTGTGCACACCCAGTTCACGAAGAATTTGGGCACCCACACCATAATCGCGCTCGTCGGCCAGGTGACCCAGACAGATGTTGGCGTCCACGGTATCCATACCATCTTCCTGAAGTTTGTAGGCACGCATCTTTTCCATCAGTCCGATGCCGCGCCCTTCCTGGTTGAGATAAACCACCACGCCCTTGCCGGCCTGGTCAATCATCTGCATGGCCTTGTGCAGTTGTTCACCACAATCGCACCGCTTGGAGGCGAAGATGTCGCCCGTAGCACATGAGGAGTGCACGCGCACCAAGATGGGCTCATCTTCCTTCCACGTGCCCTTGAACAGAGCGACATGCTCCAGACCATTGGACTTTTGACGGAAAGGAATGAGTCGGAAATCACCATAGGCGGTGGGCATGTTCACTTCCACGCCTTTCTCCACGATGGATTCTTGCTTGAGGCGATAGGCGATAAGGTCGTGGATGGAAATGAGTTTCAAGTCGTGCTCGTCGGCAAACTTGCGCAACTCGGGCAAACGGGCCATGGTGCCATCCTCGTTCATGATTTCCATCAGGGCGCCGGCAGGATAGAGTCCGGCCAGACGAGCCAGGTCGATGGCGGCTTCCGTGTGGCCGGCGCGGCGCAGCACGCCTTTCTCCTGGGCATACAAAGGATTGATGTGTCCGGGACGACCGAAGGTGGCCGGAGTAGAAGCCGGGTCTGCCAACGCACGGATAGTGGCAGCACGATCGGCCGCAGACACTCCCGTGGTGCATCCCTCCAGTTTATCGATGGTCACCGTAAAGGGAGTACCCAACATGGACGTGTTGTCCAGCACCTGATGAGGCAAATCCAGTTCCTTACAACGGGAAATTGTAATAGGAGCACAAAGAACTCCCCGGGCATGTTTCAGCATGAAGTTGACTTTTTCAGGCGTTATCAGCTCGGCGGCAATAATGAGATCACCCTCATTCTCGCGGTCCTCGTCATCTACTACTACCACGAATTTCCCGGCCTTGAAATCCTCTACGGCCTCTTCTATCGTATTCAGCTTTATCGATTCCATATATATTACATTAAAAAATTACACTACATATTTACACATTCTCAGAGAGTTCCATCCTGTATCTGCTTTATCACGTAAGCAGCATCTTCATCTGTTTTTATAATACGCTCCATATCCTTAGCCAACCGAATGCGGAAAGCCCAGATCCGGAAGAAAAAGAACAACCCTACCGGAACACACAATCCACACGCCACGTTGAGCCAATAATTCCGGAAAGGACGCACATGGGCACGGACAGGTATGACAGGATAGTTATTCAATACTCCTATCAGACGAGGAGACTTGGTATTGGACATCTCTTCGATAAGCGTCTCCATACGGGTATTGATATCCTCCATCTCCCGGTCCTCAACGGTATTTGTCCAAAGCCGGAAATAGTTAGGTATCCGCTTCAACCGATGAGACTCGGCATAAGCGCGGCAATCCGCAGAAAGAGCCTGGAGTTCTCCGGGCAAGCGAACATAATCCGGGTCGTGAATAATCACCTCTTTCCGATAGAGATGACGCACACTCCGGATACCCAATATCTTCTTTATCCAAGCAATATAGGCATCAGCATTGAGCACTACAGAATCCTTGTTGGCCTTGTAAGTGAAGAAAGCGCCTACGGGAGCCAAGACTGCTGTACTTGTCCACATGCCCATCCAGACAATCCACTTGCCATCGCGCGCCATTTTGAATCCTGTATTATTAATAATGTAGTAAATGATGAAAATCACCACAGACACCACCACCGGCATGCCCAGGCCTCCTTTTCGGATAATACCTCCCAAAGGCGCACCAATGAAGAAAAATATCAGGCAGGAGAGCGAAAGGGTCAGTTTCTCATGCCAGGCGGCCTTGTGCTTGCGCAAGCTACTATCTGTTTGCTGAATATTGAAAGCCTTGAAATTCCAGTCACTCCCGGTGCTTCCGGCACGGTTCACAGCGGTGGAAAGGACTTTCTCCTTTTCCGTCAGGGTAGCCACATCGAACAGACTATCCACATCGTAATCGGCCACAGAAGCCTCAGCCAAGCGAATAGTATCTTCTTTATCCAATTGAGCATTGACGGCATAGGCACCCTGCATGGCTTCACGGAAGTAGACGCGACCCAAACTATCATTCCGTTGCATCATCGAATCCACATCGGCCTGGATGGTCCACATATCCTTACTCTTCTCGGAATTGCTCATGATTCCCTCATCCGCCATATTAAACCCGGAGTCAAACTCAATAATCGCATGTTTCTCGCGGAAGGCTTCTCGCCGATAGGGCACATTTTTCCGGCTGACGCTCTGATCCTTCAAGTTCTCGAACTGCTCCCCGCTATAGAGATGAAGATAGAGATGCTGTTTATCCGCTGTCATCTCCAAACGCCCAGAATCCGCTTTGATAATCTGTGCATTTTCAAAACCTTTCTCAAAGTTATAGATAAGCACATCGTAAAGCATGCCCGTGTCGCGGTTCTTGTGCTTGACATAAAGGTTATAGCCATCTATCTCATCATAGAAGACCCCCTCAGGGATATCTACTTCGGGCGACTTCTGCTTCATGGAAATCAACAACGTCCAAAGTTTGGTTTGAGCGCGGGGGCCGATGACATTCTGGAAGAAGAAAGATACGCAGGAAACCAGCGCGATAAATACAATAAGCGGGCGCATGATTTTAAGCAAGGATATACCCGCCGCCTTCATGGCCAGCAATTCAAAGCGTTCGCCGAAGTTTCCGAAAGTGATGAGTGCCGCCAGCAATACCGCCAAAGGCAGAGACAAAGGCACCAAGGTCAGCGCCGAATAGAAGAAGAATTGCGCCAGCACGCTCATCTCCAATCCCTTGCCAACCAGTTCGTCCACGTATCTCCATAAGAATTGCATCATAAAGATGAATAGGCAGATGAAGAAGGTGCCCGTGAAGAGCAGACAGAAGCTCTTCAGAATGAATATATCTAACTTTTTTATATGCAGCATCTCACTCTTGTCTAAATCATATACAGAGGCACGAAGACATCTGTGCTCACTATTTTACCGCACAAAAGTAGCACAAAATCGGGAGTAAGGGAAATTTTTAGCAGAAAGTAACTAAAAGCCGCATTTCCTACGCAGGGTCTCTACCTCAGATTCCCAAAGCTCGCAGGTATCATCCACCTCATCCTCCTCAGCGAAATCTGTAATTTCAAGCACAAAATCGTTGGTCAGCTCGTTGTTTGTCATCTTCAGTTCGAAGTACTCGCGCTCTATCTCTGCATCCAGCCAATGGAAGCGTATGAAGGAAAAAGCCCTTACCCCTACTATCACGGCTTCGCGCCGCTCGCTCTTCCCCCAGCAGAAAATGACCCGCCGGTCATCGGACAAGACTTTGTCCGCAAACCAGCCTTCCAAGCCGGAGGGGGTGCTGATGGCTTCCCAAAGTATATTCTTGGAAGTTGCGTTTAACAGGTATTCTAAATGAATCTTTTTACGTCCCATACAAAATCAGGTATTCAGATTTGCTTTCGGGCAGCCAAGTTAAATACTTTTTCTTACATTAGCTCCATAATTCAGCACTTTTAAAGATTGGCATTGTTTTTTTACACAATTATCCCCTCCTAGAATCCTTGAAAGAAAAAAAATGCAAAAAAGTCGAGGAAGTATTTGCCAATTCAAAAAAACATCCTACCTTTGCACCCGCAATCGAGAAACGATGGCGGGATAGCTCAGCTGGTTAGAGCGCATGATTCATAATCATGAGGTCCCCGGTTCAATCCCGGGTCCCGCTACCAAGACAAGAAGATGTACCGATCCAAAGAGGTGCATCTTCTTTTTTAATCCCCTTCCTCACCTGTCCTCCCCGCGATGACCCCATTAAAATTCTCACGCCTCTTGCTACATTAGAATTTAAATGCTACTTTTGTCGTACGAACCAAAAACGAAAGGAAAACGGCTATGAAAGCATCCCTCAGAAAAACGCTGCGCATCAGCTTCCTCACCATAGGGGTACTGATTGTACTTCTCGCCTCTGCCATTGCCCTGGCCATCAACTTCATCTTCACGCCGGAAAAGCTGACGCCAATGGTGGTCAAGGCCGCCAACCAGCATATAAACGCCCGATTGGACTTGGATGCCGTCGAATTGACTTTCTTCTCCACCTTCCCCCGTTTCGGACTGAAACTGACCGATGGCACTCTTGTCTCCAAAGCCATACGAGACACCCTTTGGGAAAGACCCGACACACTGGCTTCCTTCCACAAGGCCGTGCTTGTCATTAACCCCGTCGACTACCTGAAGCGGAAAAAGATTACCCTCTACCGCCTTGCCTTGGACAGCGCGAAGTTATACGCTTATAAACATGAGGATGGACGAGCCAATTGGGATATCATGCCCGATGACACCACCACCATCGACAAGGACACCATCTCTACCGACACGACCCGTCTCTTCCACGAAATAGATATTCAACGCATAGCCCTGCACAATGCTTCACTAACCTTCGATGACCGCGAAACAAAGGTATTCGCTAACTTATGGGGTGTCAACCTCGGTCTTAAAGCCCACCTGCAAAAAGGACATACGACTCTGGCCCTTGACTGGAGCAACAAGAACATACTTTTCTGGCAGGATGGCGAATTGCTGGCCAACCGTATCGCCACACGCCTGCGCACCAACCTCGAGCTGACACGTGCCAACCGCACCCTGGCCCTGCACGATGCCCGCCTGGACATCAACGGCGTGGAGCTGGATATACAAGGCACGCTCCGACGGGATACCACCGCCCGCGCATTGGAAGTAGACTTGGCATACGGCCTGCATGCTCCTTCCGTGGAAACCATCCTACACATGATACCGGAAAGCGTGCTGAAAAAAGAGACGGTCAAAGCCGGAGGAGAAGTCCGGGTAGAAGGTACCCTGAAAGGACTTTATGGCAAGCGCAAGATGCCACTGGCTACCTTAAAAATCCAGCTGAATGACATTACGGCCAAATATGACCGGCTTCCCTACGGAGTGGATAATTTCAAGGCCGACTTTTACGGCCAAGTGGATTTGATGCGTCAGGCACCCTCCTACGCCGACTTGAAAATCCTGCAATTCAAAGGAGCTCACACCGATATCCTGGCCGATGCCAAGGTAACCGACCTGTTGGAAGACCCTGTCATTGATTTTCATACCGAATCGAACATAGACCTCACAGCACTGGCACAAACCTTTCCCCTGCAGGAAGGCGTCAGCATGGGGGGCAAACTGGATGCCCAAATGCGTGTCCATACCCGTCTTTCTTCGCTGAAAAAGAAAGACCTGGGCCGCATCAAGGCCGGAGGTAAACTGACCATGACAGGCCTTTTCCTCCGGGATACGAACAAAGATTTCGACTTTACCTCAGATGCCTCCCTGGCCTTCATCGGCAATGAAGTCTTGGGTGCCAAAGCCGAAGTAAAGAACCTGACATTGCGCTCACGCCGCCTCAACTCTGACTTGCAAAGCCTGACTGCCCGGGTGAAGACCACCAATCCACAAGATACCACACGCATTGCGGAAATGGAATGTAAACTGGAAATGAACCGTCTGAAAGCCGCCTTGAATGACTCCGTAAACGACTCGTTGAACGTCTTCTGCGGTCGAAGCACAGCCACCATTCGCCTGCAACCCGGTGAACATAATCCTGCAAAGCCACAAATCGGCTTGTCACTACAGGCGGATACCCTCTTCTGCCGGATGGGTTCTACCCGAATGGGTATGGACAAAGCAGGCATTGGTGTAAAAGCGGAAAAACTGCGCGATTCGCTTTGGATACCCCGGGGCATTGTGGGCTTCAACCGCCTCTTTGTGCGTACTCCGATGTTCGCCCTGCCCGTCCGTATGCAGAAGACTTCGCTTACCGTGGGCAATCGCATGATCACCCTACGCAATGCAACAATGCGCATCGGACGTTCAGACCTCACCGCCTCTGGTGCCGTCTACGACCTCTATGGCACGATGAAACACCACAAGCCCTTGCGCGCCAAACTGACCTTGACTTCGCATAACCTGAACTGCAACCAGCTCATCCGCTCCATCTCCATGCCGCAAGACACGTTGGCTGCAGAAACTGATACGACCGCTACAGACCTGAAACTGTTTGTCATCCCGAAGAATATCGACTTTGAACTGCAAACCAATCTGCGACGCGTACGCTATGGCAAAATGGTCTTCAAGAATGTTCGTGGTGCCGTAGACATTCAAGATCAGACAGTTCACCTACAAGAACTAAGCATGACCGGCCTGGGCGCTACGATGAACACCACCCTGCTCTACCGCGCCCAACAGCCCTCCGACGGATATGCCGGCTTTGACTTCCGCCTGCACCGTGTGGACATCGGACGATTGGTAGATTTTATCCCTTCGCTGGACAGTATCGTGCCGATGCTGCGTTCATTTGAAGGCACGGTGGATTTCAACGTAGCTGCAGAGACCCACTTGGACTCCTGCCTCAACCTTCGCATCCCGACACTCCGCTCGGCCATTCAACTGAGAGGCGACAGTCTGGTGCTGATGGATGGTGAAACCTTTGCGGAAATTTCCAAAAAATTCTTCTTCAAAAACAAGGAACGCAACTTAATAGACAGTATTTCCGTCAACATCAGTGTACAGGATGGCAATGTCACCATCTATCCCTTCGTGGTGCAAATGGACCGTTACCGGGCAGCCGTAGGCGGCACGCAGGATTTGGCCATGAACTTTGACTACCACATCTCTGTCCTCAAGTCGCCCATCCCCATCAAATTCGGCTTGAACATCCGAGGAAATCTTGATAAGATGAAGTTCGGTATTGGCAAAGCCAAGTATAAAGATGCCGTCACTCCCGTGGAAATACACAAGGTAGACAGCACTATCGTCAACATGGGTCAACAGATTGTGCACGACTTCCGCAAGGGTTTACGCAGAGGAGAATAAAATCAAAAAATCAGCAGTACTGACGTGAACAAGTAAGTATATCTCCGTAGGCCGGAGCAGTATATATTAAACCGCTTATGCAGTATATCTGTCCATGGTATTATGCGGTATCATAAATCAAAAAAGCGGACCGTACCTTTTTAGGGATACGGCCCGCTTTATAGTTAAGTTATATGCTATCGCAAACGATTAATAGAACCAACGAACGTAGCAGAAGTCCTGACGGTGAGGCAGGTCCGGATTCTTGGGGAACATACGGTAAGCCACCTTGAAGCTGCCGGCATTCTCCAATTTATGCTTCACTTGGAATGTGTACAGCGTACCTTCCTTCTTAACCACGCTGAACGGCTCTACAGAGTAGATATGCTGCTTGCCGTCCTCGCCGGTATGCGTTGTTACCAATTCGAGACCGATGGCATCGTCCAAGCCTTTCTCGTCTACAACATAGGTGATGGTGTATTCCTTGCCGCTCTCGATGGAACCCTTGATCAGTTCCTCGGTCTTCTCACACGATACGACCTGGATGCTATCCCACTTCTCAACTACCTGTTCCTTCCAGGCTGCGATTTCCTTAGCCTTGGCATAGTTGTTGGCAGCCAGGAGTTTGAAACGTTCAGCCTCCTTGTTATAGAACTTCTTGTAGTAGTCGTCCAACTGACGCTTCATCGTGTAGTGCGGAGCAATCTGTGCGATGGAGTTCTTGATGGTGCGTACCCAGCCTTCGGAATAGCCCTTCTTGTTGCGGGCGTAGTACAACGGCAGGATTTCCTGCTCGAGGATGCTGTAGATGGTAGCGGCATCCAGCTGATCCTGATATTCCTGATTCTGGTACGTACGCTTCTCGGTCAATGCCCAGCCGGCACCTTCACGATAGCCTTCCAGCCACCAGCCATCCAATACGGAGAAGTTGACAACACCGTTCATCAGTGCCTTCTCACCGGACGTACCAGAAGCCTCAAGCGGACGTGTCGGCGTGTTCAACCAGATATCCACACCGGAGATGAGGCGACGGGCCAGCTTCATGTCGTAGTTCTCTAGGAAGATAATCTTGCCCAAGAACTCCGGACGGCGGGAGATTTCAATGATTTTCTTGATCAGGCCCTGACCGGCACCATCGTGCGGGTGAGCCTTACCGGTATAAATGAACTGTACGGGATAGTCAGGATTGTTCACAATCTTGGCCAGACGATCGAGGTCGGTGAAAAGCAGGTGTGCACGCTTGTAGGTAGCGAAACGACGACCGAAGCCAATCAACAGGGCATTCGGATTGATCTTGTCCAGCAGAGATACGATGCGCGAGGGATCGCCCTGGTTCTTCAGCCACGTCTCGCGGTAGGACTTGCGCACGTAGTCAATCAGCTTGTTCTTCAGCTGCATGCGGGTCTTCCAGATTTCCTCGTCGGACACCTCGTAGATAGCCTTCCAATATTCAGGATTGGACTGGTCGAACCAGTAGTTCTCATCAAAGTGAGCGCCGTAGAGCTGTTTCCATTCAGTAGCACTCCATGTGGGGAAGTGTACGCCGTTGGTCACATAACCCACGTGCATCTCTTCGGGGAAGTAACCCTTCCAGATGGGAGCAAACATCTCTTGCGACACCTTGCCGTGCAGCCAGCTTACGCCGTTGACTTCCTGAGACGTGTTGCAAGCAAAGATGGACATGCAAAAACGCTCGCCCTTGTCGCCCGGATTGTTGCGACCCAGATCCATCAGGTCATCCCAGCTGATACCCATGCGTTGGGGATAACCGCCCATGTACTTGCCGAAGAGGCCTTCGTCGAAGTAGTCATGACCGGCAGGTACCGGCGTATGTACCGTGTACAGCGAAGAGGCACGTACCAGCTCGATGGCCTGATCGTAGGTCAAGCCTTCGGCCACATAGTCACAGATACGCTGCACATTGATCAATGCGGCGTGTCCCTCGTTGCAGTGATAGATATCTTTCTTGATACCCAGCTTCTTCAGCGTCAGGATACCGCCGATACCCAGCAGGATTTCCTGCTTCAGACGATTCTCCCAATCGCCACCATAAAGCTGGTGCGTAATGCGACGGTCAAATTCGCTGTTCATGTCGTTGTCCGTATCCAGCAAGTAGAGAGATACACGACCTACATTGACACGCCAAACATAAGCGTGAACATAATAATCCAAGTAAGGAACATCCACGATGACCTGCTGGCCATTCTCGTCCAGCACGCGGTCAATAGGCAACTGTCCGAAGTTCTGTGCCTCGTAGTTGGCAATCTGTTGACCATCCATGGACAATGTCTGCGTGAAGTAGCCATAACGATAGAGGAAGCCCACGCCGCACATATCGACGTTGCTGTCCGAAGCCTCTTTCAGGTAGTCGCCAGCCAATACGCCCAAACCACCGGAATATATTTTAAGTACATGCGTCAGGCCGTACTCCATGCTGAAGTAGGCTACGGAAGGACGCTTCTTATCGGGTTCCACATCCATGTAGTTGCGGAACTTGGAATAGACAGCATCCAGGCGGCGCAAGATGACTTTATCATTGGCCAAAGCCTCGAGCTTTGCATAACTCATACGCTCCAACAGGAGAACCGGGTTTTGACCCACTTCTTTCCAAAGGGCAGGATCAAGGTCTCTAAACAATTCGGTAGCCTCGTAATTCCATGACCACCAAATGTTGCGGGCCAATTCAGACAGTTTCTCCAATTCAGCGGGAATGTGAGATTTCACATTCACGTCTTTCCAATTGGGAGTGTTTACATTACTAACTTTAATCTTCATTGTATGATAACTTGAGTGATAAATATAATTCGTTAACCCAAGAGGCGTTTCATCGCATTGCGCAAGGCAATGTCGTATGCCTCATAATAATATTGTATAAAGTGCTTCCACAAAGCCTGCTCGGCCACCTGACCGGCGCGCTTGCGGATAGCCTTCACTTCGTCCGGAGTCTTCGAAGAGAACAGCGAAATGGTGTCCTTCACGCCATCCGCAACTTCCGAATAGTTATAATCCGAACGGTGCAACACCTGCACGCCATCCTCGATGATGCCACGCTGGCCACGCAAACTCTTCACCCAGAGGCCGAAACCTGCCAGATCGGTAGTGATGGTAGGCACGTGGAAGGCCACGCTTTCCAGCGGGGTATAGCCCCACGGCTCATAATAGGAAGGATAGACGCTGAGGTCGAGGCCGGGCATGATATCATAATAAGCCTTATTGACAATGCCGTCCCGCCCGTCCAAATAGCAGGGCACAAAGATAACCTTCACAGAATCCGACGGACGGTTGTTCAAATCCAGATATTTCAACTTGTCCAGCACTTGGTCGTGCGTCATATCATGCAACCAATGCGTAATGAGAGGGCATTGCAGCGGCGTATTGAACTTCTCTTTGCTCTTCAAACGCTGCAACAGATCCTCGCGGGGATCGCCCACCCAACCGGGCACGCTGACCAGGGCCAATACCTTCTTCTGCAGGTTCTTATCCCGATTCAGACGGTTCAACGCTTCCAGGAACACATCGATGCCCTTATTCTTGAACTCGTAGCGTCCGCTGGTACCCACGATCAGTGTATCGTCGTCCAACTCCTGCCCCAGCAGACAATCAGCCAGGCGCAGCATCAAGGCACGGGCACGTTTCCGCTTGCCGGCATAGGAAGCTCCTTTCGGCACGAAATCATCCTCGAAACCGTTCATCAAGACGACATCGGCAGGCTTGTCCAGCAATTCCTTGCACTCGTTGTTCGTGATTTGGCTTACCGTCGTGAAGCAATCCACATAGTGAGCCGTCTGCTTCTCGATAGAGTGCTTGGACTGCATGTTCAACTCTCCGGCCATCTGGTCGCCGTTGTAGGCGAAGAGATAGTCATACAGGGGCTTATTGTTGCCCGCGATGGAGCGTCCGATGGACGTGGCGTGTGTGGTGAACACGGTAGCAATCTCCGGCACGTTCGTCTGCAAGTAGAGGGCAGCCATGCCCAGCATCCACTCGTGTGCGTGGAATATCACCTTGTCCGTTTCCGTCAGGTTGTAGCGGTAGAAGCTCTCCACCACCCGTCCCGTGGCATACGCGAACATGGACGACTCGTCATAATCGCCATACGCATGCAGGGAATCCACCTGATAGCGGTTCCACATATCTGTATATATCTGATTCTTATAAGGGAAAAAAGATTGGAAATCAACCAGGATGACTATCGGCTCGCCGGGAATGTTCCAACGGCCCACACGGACGGAGAGACCGTCCTTCTCATTGGCATGTTTGCGCCACGTAGCACACAGATTATCAGACTCTATGAACAACGGATTTTCCTTCCCTTGCCATACATCGGGACCAATATAAAACAGTTTGTCTCCAAACTTAGCTTTCAGGGTATTAGCCTGCGTCGACAGGACGGTATAGATGCCGCCCACTTTGTTGCACACCTCCCAACTGGCTGCAAAAACGTAATCGGGAGTTTGAAATCCTTCTATCATATATGTCGCAAAAACTCTTTTAAAAATGTGGGTGCAAAGTTACGCATTATTCTTTGAAAAATAGTCCTTTAATGCAAAAAAACTGATTTCTGACTTGCAAGAAATCCCACTACCCCCTCCACAAAGCCCCAGAGCGGGGATAAAGTCCACGTCCGCACCAGCCAAGTAGCTGTCCACATCGCTAAAGTCCCTCTTGAGGCCGCCAAAGTGCCTCTTTGGAAAGCTCAAAGCCTTGTTTAGCATTCGGCATTTTTGCGTATCTTTGCAGCGATATACCTTTTTATTTATAGTCATTATGGAAGAAAAGAAAACCACTGAAACTCCCGTGCTGAATGCACACAACAAGGAAGAGCATCGCCCCATGCACACCTGCGAGCACATTGTCAACCAGACGATGATACGCCTCTTCGGCTGCGGACGCTCAATCTCGGCACATATCGAACGTAAGAAAAGCAAGCTAGACTACCGGCTGGATCACCGTCCTACAGACGAGGAGGTTCAAAGACTGGAAAATGCTGTCAATGAGGTCATCGCCAGTCACTTGCCCGTCACCACGGAATACATCACCCAGGAGGAGGCCCGCGGCCGCTTCGACCTGGCCCGTCTGCCGGAGGATGCTTCGGAAACGGTGCGCGTGGTACACGTGGGAGACTACGACGAATGTCTTTGCATCGGCGCTCACGTAGAGAATACAGCAGAGATAGGCACCTTCCGCATCCTCAGCCATGACTGGGATGAAGAGCGGAAGGTTTGGCGGATGCGCTTCAAGCTCGTTTAAGGAAACGATCTGTCAACCAGCGACGAACCGGCATATCATAGCACTTCAACGAAGCATAAGCCAAGGCCACGGCACCTACGAAGACCAGAATCATGTAAGGAATGCCGTCCTTGATGCCGGCTCCCGTGTTGCATACCCATGCCGTGTAGACATACACCAGCGGATAGTGCGTGATATAGATAGGATAGGAAATATCGCCCAGGAACTTGCAGATGGCCGTGGAGTGCTTGCCTGTCACCTTGCCGCCGGCTCCCATCGACACGATGAGCGGGAAGACGAAGAGGATACAGCAGGCCTCGTAAAGCCCGTTCATCCAGAAGCCGTCCTCCCCACCGATGCGGGGCACGGAGAGCATCACCACGATGAGCAGGCTGCAATACCAGAAGGCGCGCTTCTTCAACCGGATCAGCCAACCCAACCTGGACAGAAGCAAGCCTCCGAAGAAGGGATACAACAGACGGGTGAAGCCCACATATTGCTGCTCCCACGTCAAGGCCCAGCCTCCTACCATGTCGCCCAAAGGAGCCGTCTGGCTGCGATAGACCGTCAGGCAAGCGGCAAGAACCACCAGCACCGTGAGCGCCGTCTTGCTGAAGCGACGGACAAACAAGGCATAAAGGATATTGGCGATGTATTCATAATAGAGCGACCAGGCCGGACCGTTCAACGGGTGCATCTCCGTCCAGCCTCGTACGTCCCACTTCAACGGTAGAGGAAGCAACGTGGCACCCCACACCATCAACAGCAAGAGCATCCATACGGGCGTGTCTGCTATCTGCGGGAAACACGTATCGGACTTCTGGAAATAGAAGAACACGGCTCCCACGACACTCCCCATGATGACCATGGGGTGCAACCGGATGATACGACGCTTGAAGAAAGTCCCCAAGGTCATACGATCCCAACGGTCGTCATAGGCATATCCTATCACAAACCCGGAGAGCATAAAGAAAAAATCGACAGCCAGATAGCCGTGATTGATGATTTGAACCAAATGGTTGCCTCCTGAATGCGCCTCGAAGAGATGGAAAATAATCACCATCAGCGCGGCCACGCCACGCAGGCCGTCCAGTATCTCGTAGTGCGGCTTCGAGGCGAGGTAGGTGGTCTGTGCTTTCATAAAAATATCTTGTTTGTGTTAATAATGGCGGCAAAGATAAGACAAAAAAATTACTTTTGCGCCCAAGAATTAAAAAGAATAGAATGACTGCCCCTCAAACCAACCCCAAAATCCTCGGGAAAGCCGGAGAAGATGCCGCCGTAGAATATTTGACACGGAAAGGCTACATCATCCGGGACCGCAACTGGCGCAAGAATCGCCTGGAATTGGACATCGTAGCCACAAAAGACGATATCATCGCCTTCGTAGAGGTGAAAACCCGACGGAACACTGACTTCCGTGAACCCCACGAAGCAGTGGACTGGAAAAAGATACGCCATATCGTGGTAGCCGCAGACGCATATGTCAAAATGCACGCCATCGATGCGCGCATACGGTTTGACATCATGGAGGTGGTGGGCGAACCGGACCATTTCCAAATAACCCACATTGAGGATGCATTCGATTCTCCCCTGTTCAATTGAATAACTATGTATAAAGAAACAAACACCTTTCCGCTTATCCTACTGGAGGAAACCGATTCCACCAACCGCTACCTGACCCAACTCTGCGACCGGCAACAAGTGGCTGAGTACACCACCGCCTGCGCCGACTACCAGACCGCCGGTAAAGGTCAGCGGGGCAATACCTGGGAATCGGAAAAAGGAAAGAACCTGATGTTCAGCCTCGTGCTCTATCCTACGTTCCTTCCCCCCCAGCAACAGTTCATCCTCTCCCAACTTACGGCACTGGCCGTCAAGGAGACGCTGGACACATGGACGGACGACATCCGCATCAAGTGGCCCAACGACATCTACTGGCAGGAAAAGAAGATATGCGGCATGCTGATTGAACACGAACTCAACGCCGGCGGCATCGCCCGAAGCATCGTGGGCATCGGGCTGAACGTCAACCAAGAGATTTTCCGTAGCAATGCCCCCAACCCAATATCCTTGAGACTTATCACCGGACAGGAGCACGACCGCAGGAATATCCTGAATGACATCCTGACGCGCCTGCAGTCATACTACGAAGCCCTCCGAGACAACCACAGCGGTATCGAAGAAGAAATTGCCCGTCAATATGACCAGGCTTTGTTTCGCCGCGAAGGATGGCATCCTTATGAAGATGCCTCCGGCTGTTTCATCGCCCGCCTGCTTCGGGTAGACCCGGACGGCCGCTACATTTTGCTAGACGAGACAGGCAAGGAACGCAGCTATCTGTTCAAGGAAGTGCAATATATACTCTGACATGAAAACCATCGATCGACAGATACTCCACATCGCCCTGCCCTCCATCGTGAGCAACATCACCGTGCCCCTGCTGGGACTGGTGGATGTCACCATCGTGGGACACTTGGGCGATCCCGCCTATATCGGTGCCATTGCCGTGGGAGGCTTGCTATTCAACATCATCTACTGGATATTCGCCTTCCTGCGGATGGGCACCAGCGGTATGACCTCCCAGGCCTACGGACGGCAGGACTCTGCGGAGGTATTCCGCCTGCTGGTACGGGCCATCGGACTTGGCTTGCTGATTGCCGTGCTGCTCGTAGCCTTGCAAACTCCCATTGTACGGGGTGCCTTCCTTTTCATTCATCCTACCGAAGAAATCCGGGAATTGGCTACCACCTACTTCCGTATCTGCATCTGGGGCGCACCGGCCATGCTGGGCCTGTATGGACTGACGGGCTGGTACATCGGCATGCAGAACTCGCGTATCCCGATGGCCGTGGCCATCACGCAGAACGTGGTGAACATCGTGGCCAGCCTGTCCTTCGTCTACATGGGAGGCATGAAGGTGGAAGGTGTAGCCCTGGGCACATTGATAGCCCAATGGGCAGGTTTCGGGATGGGACTTCTCCTATGGTTCAGACAATATGGCCACCTGCGACACCAACGCTTGCAAGGTCTGTGGCAACGCGAAGCCATGCAGCGCTTCTTCGGCGTGAACCGTGACATCTTTCTGCGGACGCTCTGCCTGGTGACAGTGACTCTGTTCTTCACCTCTGCCGGCGCGGAGCAAGGGGAAATCATACTGGCGGTAAACACCTTGCTGATGCAGCTATTCACACTGTTCTCCTACGTAATGGATGGCTTTGCCTATGCAGGCGAAGCACTGAGCGGACGCTACATCGGTGCCCGGAATCCCAACGCCTTCCGCCACACAGTACGCAGACTGTTCGTGTGGGGAGCGGGCATGGTTATTCTCTTTACCACAGCCTACGCACTGGGTGGAAACAATTTCCTAAGCCTCCTGACGGATGAGCCGGAAGTCATCGCAGCCTCAAGCGATTATTTCTTCTGGGCATTGGCCATACCCTTGGCCGGAGTGGCGGCATTCGTCTGGGACGGTGTCTTCATCGGAGCCACGGCCACGCGAGGCATGCTGGTAGCCATGGCGGTAGCGGCTCTCTGCTTCTTCGGGTGCTACTTTGGTCTGCGGGATACCTGGGGCAACCATGCCTTATGGCTGGCTTTCCTGCTCTACCTGGCCATGCGCGGAGCTGTGCAGACAGGACTGGCACGGGGAATCACTCGGAAAGCTTTCCAACCATAACTAACTATAAAAGCTTTTCCACAAGAGAATTCATCCGGAGAAAGAAAGATTCCCAAAGTTTATTCATACTTTTGCAGAAGAAAAGATTGCTGATGACTACTACCCTCCACATCAAAAACATGGTCTGCCCCCGCTGCATCCGGGCGGTGACGGATTGCCTCACCGCCCTAGGCCTACACCCCGTGACCGTGGAACTCGGCATGGCCAAAGTCGAAGAAGAGGTGGACGATACTCTTTGCAACCGTCTCCGACAAGCCTTGGAAGCAGAAGGCTTCGAGCTGCTGGAAGATCCGCGCGCCCGGTTGACTGAACAAATCAAGGATGCCGTCATACAGTTGGTTCACTATCGCCAACAGGCTCCCTCCGCCAACCTTTCCCGGTATCTTTCCGAGTTGCTGCACAAGGACTACAGCACACTGAGCAAGCTCTTTTCCGAAGAGACCGGCATCACTATCGAGAAATACTTCATCATCCAAAAGATAGAGCGCGTCAAGGAACTGCTGACTTACAACGAACTGACGCTGAACGAGATTGCCGACCGGCTAGGCTATTCCAGTGCAGCCTACCTCAGCGCACAGTTCAAACAGGTCACCGGACTCACGCCCAGTGCCTACAAGCAGTCCAAGGACAAGAAGCGCAAGGGACTGGACGAACTATGAGCGGCAATGTTTTTTTCTTATACCTATATGAAAAACGAATTTCACCAAACCGTATTCCTCACCGGAAACAGGAAGATGGGCAGGAGGAATCTTTGTGGGAATGAGAAACGGTGCTAACAAAATAAACTTATAATTTTCTTCTGCAAGCACCGTCTCTATTCTGTTTCCTCGTCAAGCATTCACTTTTTATTATCCGGATTAAACTGCTTGTCGTAATTCCACAAGAACTTGACAAGTTCCGGATTGCGGTGCGACCAGCGGAAATCCTGCGGCTTGTCCAGCGGACGGATGCTTTCCAACTCCTCCGAGGTAAGCGCAAAATCAAAAACATCCAAATTCTGCTCCATACGTTTGATGTGAGTACTCTTGGGAATGGCGATGATGTCACGTTGTATGAGATAGCGCAGAGCTATTTGTTGAGGAGTCTTCCCGTACTTTTCCGACAAGGCTTTCAGGACGGAATTACTCTCCAATTCGGGGTCACCCTGTGCCAGAGGTCCCCAAGCCATAATGTGCGTGCCGTAAGGCTTCATTTCTGCTTCGGCATCCCATTGCTGGCTGAATACATTGGCCTTCAACTGATTTACAGCAGGCTTAATCTCTGCATATTCCGCCATATCCACAAAACGATCGGGATAGAAATTGGAAAGTCCGATGGCACGAACCTTGCCTTCGCGCACGGCTTTCTCCATCGCCCGCCAGGTGCCCGTATAATCACTGAAAGGCTGATGGATCAGCAACAAGTCGATATAATCTGTCCGCAGCTTGCGCAGCGATTCATCAATGCTGGCAGCCGCCTTTTCTTCTCCGGCATTGGTTATCCACACCTTGGTAGTAAGGAACAGTTCTTCGCGGGGCACGCCACATTTCGCTACGGCGTTGCCTACGCCTTCTTCGTTGTAATAAGCCTGCGCGGTGTCAATCAGGCGGTAACCTACGCTGATGGCATCAAGCACACAGCGTTCGCACTCTTCAGGTGATACTTGGAAAACACCGTAACCCAGTATCGGCATCTCCACTCCATTGTTCAATCTTACGGTTTGCATAGCTTTATTCTTTTAATAAGTTGAAGATTTGTCCTAATCATGTATTTTGTGCAGTCCGATGCCTCTCACCGTTGCCAAATCCATGTCGTCATAAATCGGGCTTTTCCCGGTTTCAAGCGTGGCAATGGCATCCATCTCTTGTTCGGTAAGCGTAAAATCGAGGATGTTGAAATTCTCCACCATACGTTCTTTGCGTACGGTCTTGGGAATGACCACCACATTGCGTTGGTTCAGCCAGCGGAGAACGACCTGGCCTACCGTCCGTCCGTGTTTTTCCGCGATGGACTTCAGTATGGGATTGTTCCAGATGTTGTTCTGTCCTTCGGCAAACGGCGCCCATGCCTCATGTTGGATGGCTTCTTTCTGCAAGAATGCGTTGGCGGCTTGCTGCTGGAAAAACGGATGTGTCTCAAGCTGGTTTACGGCAGGCTTTATTTCATTATGCAGGAAAAGGTCTTGCAGCCGTTCATTGGAAAAACTGGTTACGCCAATGGCGCGGATAAAACCTTCCTTGTAAAGCCGCTCGCAGGCTCTCCATGCTGCGTAATAATTGCCATAAGGCTTGTGAAGCAGGTAGAGGTCAATATAATCAAGTCCGAGCAACTTCAAAGACTTGTCAAAGGCACGGAGTGCGTCATCGTATTCATAATCCTGCACCCACAATTTGGTGGTGATGAAAAAATCCTCGCGCCGGATGCCGCTCTGTCGGATGGCATTGCCTAACTGCTCTTCGTTGAAATAAGCAGAGGCTGTGTCGAACATCCGATAGCCTACTTCGATGGCATCGCTTACGATACGTTCCGTTTCACTGACAGGAACTTGGAAAACGCCGAAGCCGATGGCCGGCATCATTACACCATTGTTCAATCGTACATCTTTCATATTCTTTCTGAGTTTTAAATACTGATGCAAAGTTACGGGTTACCTGTCGTATTGTTGTTACATAATTGGGGGTACTATTTTCACTATTCGTGGTTTCTGCGTATTTTTGCAAGAAAATAAACTTAGACGATGAGCGATACGAAATTTGACGGAATTATTTTTGCCGATACATGGCAGGATTTTAATACCTTGCGATACGTGGGACGGATAATCCATATCCTTTGCAGAAAAGGCAATATGGGATTCACCTTTCAGGACACCCATTATAACATTTCTGCCGGTGATTATGTGATTCTGCCCAATGCAACACTTGCTTCGGACTTCTCGGTATCGGATGATTTTCAAGGCATCCTGATGATTCTTTCGGAAGCATTTGTCACTTCGATTGCCATCCGCAGCAACTATGGCATCATAGGGCATCTGTCGCTCTTGCGGAATCCTGTCATACAATTGTCCGAACGAGACTTCCGGATATGCGAAACAGCCTTGCAATATCTTCGGATGCGCATGGAAGAGGATAAACATTTTTTCCGGGAAGAATTACTGGGCAGCCTGCTGACCGCACACATTCTTGACCTTTACGATATTCATGCACGCAGTCACAAAGAATTGCAAGTATCTGAGCGCGTCACCTCCCTGCTACGAAAATTCATAGAATTGCTGTATGCCGGTGAATATATCCGAAACAGTGATCTTGAATTTTACGCTTCACGCCTTTGCATCACGCCGCATTACCTGTCGGAAATATGTAAAAAGATTAGCGGGAAACCTGCCACTTACTGGATTGACCGTTTCACCATGCAGGAAATCACTCGTCTGCTCCGGCAGAAAGAGCTCTCGCTGACCGAGATTGCAGAACGGATGAATTTCTCTTCCGTGTCTTATTTCAGCCGGTACGTACAGAAGCGGATCAAGCTGTCACCATCGGAATACAGAAAAGACTGCTGACAATGTTATAGAACGCTTCCGAAGTGATCAGTTGAAAGCTGTCCGAGTGTTCAGTTGAAGACTACCCCCAGTGTTCAGTTGAAGGGACAGACAAAGATCTATTGATGGCTCTCCAAGAAAGGTTCAATGCCATAAAGCGGGATATTCTCCATCCAACCTTGATCCATGTAGCCACGCATCGAAATCCGGAGACCTTTCAATCCTTCATTGTCTTTAATATACTGGGACAAAGACTTGGACCGGACATTCTCTTCAGCCTTCACCTCCACAGGTATGACCCGCTCGCCTTTTTGAATGACAAAATCAATCTCGGCAGACGTTTTTTCACTGCTCCAATAATATGGATTCAACGAGAGCGACTTGAATTGCTGGAGAACAAACTGCTCGGTAAAGGCCCCTTTGAACTCCACAAACACATCCCCGCCCAACAGCATCTGCCCGGCCGGAGCCTCTACCATACATGCCAACAGACCGCAATCCAGCAGAAAGAGCTTGAAAGCGCTCAAGTCTTCATAAAACTTCAAAGGCATACGGACTTCCCGAACCCGCTTGACTTTGTAGACAATCCCCGCATCCATCAGCCACTGAATGGCCAGTTCAAAATCGGTCGCCCTCGCTCCCTTGCGAATGGCACCATATACGAATTTCTTGTTTTCCTTGGCCAATTGGGACGGCAACGAATCAAGCACCTGCCCGATACGCATGGATTCGCGTGCGGTCGTATGCTTGGAAATGTCATTACGGTAGGCCTCCAAAATAGCCGACTGCACGCGCCTAACTTCGGCCAAATCCTTGCGGGACACATAGCTGGCAACGGCTTCGGGCATGCCACCCACAAAATAATATTGGCGAAGCAAGTCTATGAATTTAGGCCCCATCCCATGAATGAGCCGGGTGTCGCCGGAACGTAGCAGTTCATTCCACGATTCATCCCCCACAGCATCCAGAAACTCGCAGAAACTCATAGGATACATGTGCAACAAATCCACCTGTCCTACCGGAAAGTTCTCCCCTCTGCCCAACGTACCCCCCAACAAGGAACCTGCCACCATCACATGATACTGAGGGGCATTCTCGTAGAAATACTTCAAGCAGTGTAACCCCCGGGGAATTTCCTGTATTTCATCCAGAATGACCAACGTATTGCCTGCCTCAATCTTCACTCCGGTAATGGCCTGCAAACCTAACAGGATGCGATCCAAATCATAATCCAGTGCCAATAGGTCTTTCATACGGGGTTCCTCATCACAGTTCACGTAAGCCACCCGTTCATACTCCTGCCGACCGAAATCTTTCATAATCCAGGTCTTCCCTACCTGACGGGCACCCAACAAGACAAGTGGCTTGCGGGATTCACTTTCTTTCCACCTACATAATTCCTTGAATATCTTTCGTTTCATAGCCCTCACATCTTTTATTATTTGGCAAAAATACACTTTTTCGATGATTCAAACCAAGAAAACCCACACTTTTTCGAGGATTCAAATCAGGAAAGCCCACACTTTTTCGAGGATAAGCCTTCTTTTCCCCCAGAAATCCATAAATCTTACCCATAATCTTATAACATTCCTTCCACCTTTCCTGCTTACCTTTGCCTCCAAAAAGAATGAAAGGAATCAAGCAAATGGAAAAGACTACTAACCGACAAGAGGCCTTCCCCATCCTGGGGATGAGTTGCGCCGCCTGCGCTGCCCGCGTAGACAAGACGCTGAACAAGCAGCCGGGCGTATGCCGGGCTTCCGTCAACTACGCCGCCGCCACGGCACTGGTGGAGTATGACCCGGCACAAACCTCACCCGAGTCCCTGCAACACGCTGTACAGGAAGCGGGGTATGACCTCCTCATCACACACGATGAACATACAGCGGACGAGGTAGAGGAAGCACATCGCCAAAAATACCAATCGCTGAAGCAACGCACCACGTGGACCATTCTCCTGGCCATCCCCATCGCCGTCATCGGCATGGGCTTCATGGAGCAGTCTTGGGCAGGCTGGATCACCTGGGCACTTTCCACGCCGGTTGTCTTTGGATTGGGGCGGTCATTCTTTGGCAATGCCTGGAAGCAACTGAAGCACGGCTCGGCCAACATGGATACACTGGTGGCCGGCAGTACGGGCGTGGCCTATCTGTTCAGCATGTTCAATCTGTTCTTCCCCGACTTCTGGCTCTCGCGAGGCATCACACCACACGTCTACTTCGAATCATCGAGCGTCATCATCGCCTTCATCCTGTTGGGCCGCTTGCTGGAAGAGCGGGCCAAGGGCAATACTTCGCAAGCCATCAAGAAACTGATGGGGCTGCAGCCTAAGACCGTTACCCGTCTCTCCGCATCGGGCAACGAAGAAGAAGTGCGCATCGAACAGATACGTCCGGATGATATCCTGGTCGTAAAGCCGGGCGAACGCATCGCCGTGGACGGTGTGGTGACCGAAGGCAGCTCCTACGTGGACGAGAGTATGCTGAGCGGCGAACCGGTGCCTGTGGCCAAGCGACCGGACACCAAGGTGTACGCCGGCACCATCAACCAGAAGGGCAGCTTCCGCTTCCGCGCGGAGAAAGTGGGGACGGATACGCTCTTGGCGAAGATTATCCACCTGGTGCAGGATGCGCAAGGCTCCAAAGCTCCCATACAGAAGCTGGTGGACAAGGTGGCAGCCGTCTTTGTACCGACCATCATGGGCATCGCACTGCTCTCGTTCATTCTCTGGATACTCCTCGCACCCACAGAAGGCTTCTCCCACGGCTTGCTGGCCCTGGTGACGGTGCTCATCATTGCCTGTCCCTGTGCCTTGGGACTGGCTACGCCTACGGCCATCATGGTAGGAATCGGTAAAGGAGCCGAGCGGGGCATCTTGATTAAAGACGCCGAGAGCCTGGAGACCGCAAAGATGGTCAATGCCGTAGTGCTGGACAAGACGGGCACCGTGACCGAAGGGCATCCTACCGTGCAACACATCCTTTGGACAGATGAAAGAGCCAATACATCCGCCTCCATCCTGTTAGCTCTAGAAAAGCAATCCGAGCATCCGCTGGCTGAAGCCATACTGCTGAATGAAGAATTAAGAATGAATAATGAAGAACTGCGTGTGGACGGATTCGAAAGCCTGACGGGACAAGGCGTGAAGGGTTATTATAATAATATGTGTTACTATGCAGGCAACCGCCACTTGGTGGAAGGCAAGCACATCGCTCCCGCCCTGCAAGAGGCCGCCACAGCTTGGGAAGCAGAAGCACAGACAGTCGTTTGGTTTGCCAACGAGACAGAAGCCTTGGCTGTCATCGCTATCGCCGACCGCATCAAGCCTTCGTCCGTCGAGGCCATCCGCACCCTGCAAGCCGAAGGCGTAGAGATCCATCTGCTGACGGGCGACAATGAAGCCACTGCCGGAGCCATTGCCCGCCAGGCAGGCATCGCGAAATACCGCGCCGGCGTATTGCCCCAGGATAAGGCGGCTTATATCAATCAATTGCAACAGGCGGGCAAGGTGGTGGCCATGGTGGGCGACGGCATCAACGACAGTGCCGCCCTGGCACAGGCAAATTTGAGCATTGCCATGGGCAGCGGCAGCGACATTGCCATGGACGTGGCAAAGATGACGCTCATCTCCTCCGACCTGCGCAAGATACCCGAAGCCCTGCGCCTTTCCCGTCTGACGGTGCGCACCATCCGGCAAAACCTCTTCTGGGCCTTCATATACAATACTATCAGTGTGCCCGTCGCCGCCGGCGTGCTCTACCCCGTCTGCGGCTTCCTGCTCAATCCGATGATTGGCGGGGCAGCCATGGCGTTCAGCAGTGTCAGCGTGGTGACAAACAGCCTGCGGTTGCGGAGGAAGAGGCTCTCGGATACTAATGAAGAACTTATAGATAACTCTATCAAAACAGATAGTCCTATTAAAATCGAAATGAAGACAATGGAAAAGCAATTCAAAGTAAGCGGCATGATGTGCAACCACTGCCGCATGCACGTAGAGAAAGCGTTGAACAAGTTGGAAGGCGTCAGTGCCACCGTCACCCTCGACCCGCCCGTAGCCACGGTGCAGTTCAGCGGCAAGGAATACACGTTGGAAGAGCTGCAACAGCAGGTGACGGAAGAGGCAGGGGAATACGGGCTGAGCGAGTAAAGTAGATGCAAACGCGGATTTCGACGGCAATGCTTCGGAATCCGCGCTTTATTGCGTATCTTTGTCCCCATAACTGATAATAGAGAGTAAGTATGAACACCTTGAACCTGAATGCGGAGCTTTTCCGCGAACTGAGCTACATTGCCGACGACGAGAACAGCATGAAGAAGCTGCTGAAGTATGTCAAGAAACTGGTGGCGCAACAATACAAAGCACCGGTACCTACCGTGTCTGTCGTCTCCGAAGACGCCGAGTCCTACCGCCCCAAGACCAAGGCCGAACTGATAGAAGACCTGAACGAGGTGTGCGAAGAAATCAAGCTGATACGGGCAGGAAAATTAAAAGGAAGACCCGCGGAGGAACTCAAGCATGAACTACACGATTAAACTTTATCCGACCTTCAAGAAGCTATTCAAACGGTATAAATCGTAAAAAACTTCACGCCCGCCCTGCTAGAAAGCAGGGACAAGCGTGAAGAAAAATACAAAAAAGAATCTGCTAGGACTTAAATCAGTACATCAAAATCACATTATTCTTCATCAGTCATTTCGTAACCTGGAGTTTGTTTCAGTTCGGGGTCATTGCTCAAGTCAGACGTGCTGAGCGGCCACAAGACACGATAGGCCAAGTTTGTCGGGAGAATAGGCTCTACCACAATTTCAGGCGGTACTTCCTGACCCTTGTCCGCATCCGTACCCCAAGGTGCATCGCTCAATTCCTTCATATTCTCCGTGATAGTCAGGCCATAGGCAATGTGCCCTTCATCGTGGAACACCAGATGATCCGTCTCCCCGCAAGCCGGGTCGATGGTCATGCGGCGTACATCATACCAACGCTGACCTTCCTGCACAAATTCCTTGTCCTTCTCGTGCAGGATGGCCACCTCGTTCTGCACAAAGGTACCGGCGGTATAGCCATACACGGTACGGTCCCAGTTGTCGCCATACGCACGCTCGCGAACCAAGTTCACGTAATATTCCACCGATGCATTGTCACCCTCCATGTTGGCAATCTCAGCCAATGACAGGTAAGCCAGCGGCAGGCGGTAGACCGGCTGGTCGCCGTTGTAACAGTGATAACCAGTGGTGGACAAAATGCTGCCCAGGTTCTTGGTGACGAATGTTCCACGCAACTGCGTACCGGCCTGATCGTGCCACGACGGAATAAACGTAGTATCCCGGCGCGTATCGGCAGCATCAAACTGATACCACAAGGCATTAGCGTATTGGTAACGGTGCTGGGTCTGCGAGATCATCGTCGGGTTCTCCCACAAATTACCGTCGCTGTCATAGCCTGCGCCAATTGTAGAACCGGAATTGGTAGAGTACATGTAATACTGCAAATTACCGTTGGTAGCCTCATTTTCATCATACATCACCGCAAAGATGATTTCCGAATTCTGTTTGTTGTTGGCACTAAACACATCGGCAAAATCATCCTGCATGACCAGACCGAAATCTTCCGTGACATTGGTAAAGTGCTCCTTGGCCACGGTCAGGTCTTCCCGCGTGGCCGGTTGGTCACCGGTAGCCACCTTGGCATTCCACAAATAGACTTCGCCCGCCAACATTTCACTGGCTGCTTTAGACCAATAGTACTTGGCGTTGGAACTGCTTCCATTGAAGTTGAAAGAGGTCTGGTCACCGAAGTATTCCAACGAACGATTGACGTCCGACTTAATCTGGGTCATCGTCTCAGAAGCCGTGGCACGCGCCATGTACAAAGAGCTTTGGTCATAGTTACCGTTTTCCACCTCCGGAGTCAGACGCAGGGGTACTCCGCCATAGGCACGGTACATCACGAAATAATAGTAGGCACGCATGCCATAGGCCATGCCCAGGCAATAGTTCTTGGTGTCTTCATCGGAGAAGTAATTTGCATTCTCCACATTGGCGATGAACAGGTTCAACGCTCCTATCTGCTGCCAATAACCACCGAAATTAGAAATGCCGGGATTGGTCTGCGACAAGTTCTGTGTGCGCAAATAGCCCTGATAAAGGCTGGAACCGTCGGAACCACTGTCGAACGTGGTGTAAGCGCCACCTCGCATTTCGCCATACAGTATCAAGGTCTGGAATGAGGAATTGCGGAACTGCTGCATCACAGCTGTCAGATTACCGAGAGCCTGGTCTTCCGTCTGCCAGAAATTGCTGGCGCCATAATAGTCTATCGGCGACAGGTCCAGCCAGTCCGAACAGGATGTCAAGCCCATGCCGGCCGAAATCAAGGCTGCGGAAGCAAATGTAAACAATTTATTTCTTTTCATTGTCGTATAATTCTGTTAAGTGAGACAAGAGTTTAGAAGGTAACATTGAGTCCGAAAAGAACGGTGCGGGGCAGTGCGTAGGTACCACCATTACCACCGGTATCACCACTAGTATACTGGGTATAATCCGGTATGGGATTAGCACTGCTGGTCCAGTAGCCCAGGTTCTGACCCGTCACGGATACCGTCAGGCCCTGGCAATGGAATTTGTTGCAGATGCGCGTTGGCAACGTATAGGACAGTTGCAACTCACGAAGAGCCAGGTAATTACCTTTTGTCACCCAATACTCGGAGGTACGGACGTAGTTGTTCTTACCCAACTGATCAGCATAGTCATAGCGCGGATACTTGGCACCCGGGTTCTCCGGTGTCCAGGAATCCCAAATATCGGTAGTCATATTGTAGTTACCTTGAGCGCAACCATTGAACCACTGGCGGACACCGTCATAGGTATCGAATCCCAAACCGAAGTCTGTACGCAGGTAGAGCGACAATCCTTTCCAACTTAGCGTCGTGTTGAAACCGCCATTCCACTTCGGCGTGGTGTGGCCAATCACCTTGCGGTCGTAAGAGTCAATCATACCATCACCATTGATATCTTGGAACATCAGGTCACCGGGAGCCAGCTCATAAGCGTTGCCTGTCCAGCCGGCATCCTGCAACTTCTGAAGACCCTTGGGACCATAATAGACAGCTTGTCCCTGCGAGATGTCGCAATAGCCATCCACCAAGTCGGCCTCCGAACGTACCATTCTATCCACACCGTAGCCTACAATCACATTGTAGGGAGTCTGGCCTTCCTGCAGGCCGCCCACGAACATCGTTTCATCCCCGTTGCCCGTGTAAATTTCTGTACCGCCCTGACGGTTGTTGAGCAAGCCGTTATCCGGTAATTCCACTACCGTGTTCTTATTATAGGCAATGTTGGCACCCAATGTCCAACTGAAATCCTTAATCTTTAAGATGTTGGCATTAATATCGATTTCAATACCCCGGTTGCGGAACTTACCGTTGTTGTTCGTAATAGCATCCCAACCGCTGGTAGGCGGCAACGGCATGCTGGCGTATTTGTCCGAAGTCACACGGTCATAGAACGTGAAGCCTAGCGTGAAGCGGTTGTTCAAGAAGCCCAAGTCAAGGCCGACTTCGGCTGTACGGGTCTTTTCCCAACGCAAGTCCGGATTGGGCAACGTACTCAAGCGGAAACCAATAGCACTATTATACATGGCTGAACCATAAGCACCATGCAAAGTATAAATGCCGATATAGTTTGTGTCGATACTACCGTTCACACCAAAGCTGGCACGCAACTTACCATAGTTCACGATGTCGCGCAAAGGTGCATAGAAATTTTCCTCTGAGAAAATCCAGCCGGCAGACACACCGGGGAAGAAGCCCCAACGATTGTTGATCAGACGAGAGTAGCCGTCTTCACGGAAAGT
>DXBX01000088.1 GCA_019116285.1 Candidatus Bacteroides merdigallinarum | reverse complement strand
GGTGGTGACTTCAGCGACGGCGAGCAACACGTCCTGCCCGTCCTGAGCAACAAGACCTTCCTCACCGAAACATTGGCGATGCCTATCCGAGGCGGAGAGACGCGCTCCTTCTCGCTGGACAGCCTCTTCAATCGCCAGAGCGAGACAGCCACCGACCGCCGTCTGACGGTGGAGTTCACGGGCAATCCCGCTTGGTTGGCTGTGCAGGCGTTACCCGCCTTGGGTGAGCCGGTAGCCGAGGATGCCATCTCGCGCGCCGTGACGTGGTATGCCAACAGCCTGGCCGCTTACATCGCTTCGTCCCATCCGCGCATCAAAACGATGCTGGAGGCGTGGAAAGCGCAGGGTGGCACGAAAGAAACGCTCCTGAGCCGCCTGGAGCAGCATGCGGACGTGAAGAACATCTTGCTGGAAGAAACGCCTTGGCTGACCGAAGCGCAGGACGAGAGCGAGCAGATGGCCCGCCTCTCCACGCTGTTCGATGTCAACACGATGTCCCTCCGCCTGGCTTCTTCCTTGAACAAGCTGCGCGAGATGCAGGACGGCGACGGTGCGTGGAGTTGGTATCCCGGCATGCGGAGCAATCGAACCATCACGCAGTACATCCTCTCCCTCCTTGTTCGCCTGCCGTTGCTGACGGGCGAAGCGCTCGATGCGGAAGCTACTGCGATGCGCGACCGCGCTTTCGACTACCTGCACCGCGAGATTCGGGAAGATTACTTGGCGTGGTTGCGTCAGACGCCGCGCGTGGAGGTGAATCGCCTCTCGGACTTCCAGCTGGATTACTTCTATCTGCTGGCTTTGTCCGGCGAGGAAGTGCCTGCCGGTACGCGCGAAGCCTACAACTATTACTTCCCCAAGGTGAAGAACGAACTGACGGACGGCAGCATCGCGCGCAAGTCGCAAGCTCTCGTCATCCTGCACAAGGCGGGCAAGAGCGCACAAGCTGCTGACTTTGCCGCTTCCTTGCGCGAGCATCTCATTCAGGAGGATGAAATGGGCGCACACTTCGCCTTCCTCGACAACGAATATCGTTGGGGCATGATGCCTATCCCCACGCACGTTTCCGCTATGGAAGCCCTGCGATTGGTGGGAGGCAACGACGCTTTGTTGGAAGAGATGAAGCTCTGGCTGCTGCAACAGAAGAAGACGACTTCGTGGGATATGCCTGTCGCTGCTGCCGATGCCGTCTATGCGCTGTTGGCGGGTGGCCGTGATTGGTTGGCCGACCAAGGCGACGTGCGCATCTCGCTGGGCAAGGAAATCACCATCGAGACGCTGACGGATGATTCGACTGTCCCCGGCTTGAGCTACGTGCGCAAGACCTACACCGACGACAGTCCCGCTGTCCGCACCACGAGCGTCACCGTGGAGAAGCGCGACCAAGGTACTGCCTGGGGAGCCGTCTACGCCCAGTTCCTCTCGCCGATGTCCGACCTGAAGCAACACGGCGGCGAGCTGTCTGTGGACAAACAGCTCTATGTGGAGCGCATCGCCGCGGACGGACGCAAGACGTTGGAGCCGTTGACGGACGGTGTACGATTGGCTGTGGGCGACATCCTCGTGTCGCGCATCACGCTCCGTCTGGATCGCGCGATGGACTTCGTGCAGCTGAAGGACCAGCGCGCCGCCTGCCTCGAACCGGTCAATGCGTTGTCGGGCTACCGCTATAACCAGGTGGGATATTATGAGGAAGTGGGCGACGCCTCCACCAGCTTCTTCTTCGACTCGCTGGGCAAGGGCGTTTATGTCCTTGAGCATCGCCAGCGTGTGGCTCGTGGCGGTACGTACGAGGGCGGCATAGCCACCCTGCAATGCGCCTACGCGCCGGAGTACGCCTCGCATTCGGCGGGCAGTACGCTCCAGGTGGAATGATGTGGAGAGGAAATGGTATAGACGCTGTAATAGTTATGACCATAAAAAAAGGTTGCTCCGGTGATGGGCAACCCTTTTTTATTACTATTATTCCGTCCCTTATTCCGCGTACGAAGCCTGTACGAACGGGGCTTCCAGCAGATAATCCAGACTTTGCTTGACGCTCTCCAGCACGGGGACGCTGTATTGCTCGATTTCGGCCACGAGGTCGCGTACGCCGGCCTCCTTGGCGTGGCGGAAGATGGCGTCATAGCCCACCATGCCGCTCTGTCCGATTTCGCGGTGGTCCTTGATGTGGAGCATCGTGAAGCGGCCGGGATATTTCTGGAAGTAGTCCACGGGGCTGTTCTGTCCGCGCACCACCCAGTAGACGTCCATCTGGAAGAACACCAGCGCCGGGTCGGTGTGCTGCAGCATGTAGTCGTACATCACTTCCTTGTCCTCCACCTTCTGGAACTCGTGGTTATGGTTGTGGTAGCCATACTTCAGTCCGGCGGCCTGGCAACGCTTGCCCACCTCGTTGAAGTAGTCGCAGTACGTCTGCAAGTCCTTCAGCGTCTTGGGCACGGACAGCCAGGGGGTGACGATGTACTTCATGCCTGCGGCCTTGTGGTCGGCGATGCACTGGTCCCACCATTTCAAGGCTTCGGTCAGGTTGCCCGAGGCCAGTTCCTGGTCGGTCAGGGCGCGTGTGGTGTGCGAGGACAATACCTTCATGCCGCACTGTTCCACCAGTTGCTTGAACTCCTGGGGCGTCTTGCCGTAGAACTTGCCGTCGGCATAGTTGGCGGCTTCCACGCTGGTGTAGCCCATGTCGGCCAGTTGCTTCAGCACCGGCTCCAGCTGGCTGTTGTCCTTCAGCAGGTCGCGCACGGAGTAGAGCTGGATGCAGACCTCCTTCTGCTCTTTCGGGGCGTTGGTCTCCTCTTGGGGCTGCGGGGCGCAGGAGGTCTGCAGCAGTCCCAGACCGAGTGCCAGGCTCATCATGATTGTCTTGATTCTCATGTCGATAAGGAGTTATGGGGAGTGGTTATTCCATAATCTTCACGCGGATGTTGCGGAACCAGATGTCATCGCCATGGTCCTGCAGGCCGATGTAGCCTTCGTGGTTCTCGCCGCCGCAGTTGTTCAGCAGTTCGAATGCCAGGGGCCAAGCCTCTTCGCTGAATTTGCTGGCTTGCAGCATTTCCGTCCACTTCGGGGTCCAGAGGTGATACTCCAGCACGTTGGCGTCGTTCTGTCCGTGCACCACCGTGCCTTTGTAGACCATGACCTTGGCCTTGTTCCATTCGCCGTGGGGCTTTGCGTTCTGCGGAACGGCGGGAATCATGTCGTACAGCGAAGCCGCCTGGCGGTTGTTGTCCTTGCCCAGCTTGGCGTCCGGATGGTTCTCATTGTCCAGCAACTGGAATTCCGGGGCGGAGATGTAGATGGGCTCTACCACCGTGTTGCCGTCCTTGTCCTTCGTGGTGACCTCCTGGGCCAGATAGAGGATGCCCGAGTTGCCGCCCTTCGAAATCTTCCACTCCAGCTCCAGTTCGAAGTTCTTGAACTTGTGTGCGAAAATCAGGTCGCCGCCGTCGTTCACCTGCGCTTCGCCGCCGCCGCTTCCGTTGAACTTGATGCAGCCGTCTTCCACTACCCAGCGTCCGGGCACGGTGTCGCGGCCATAGCCACGCCATCCTTTCATCGTTTTCCCGTCGAAGAGGGTGATGTAGCCATCTGCATCTTTCTGGAACTCATCCAGGTTGACTTGCGCCTTGTCCATCAAGGCATATTCCGGAACGGCAGGCGTCTTTGTCTCGGCTTCTGCTTCCGTGTTCTGTTTCTTTCCGCCGCAGGCGGTCAATGAGAGCGCCAGCGCGGCACATCCCAGGGTGTAAACTACGTGTTTCATACGATTGAAGTTTGTTATAAGTTAAGATTAAATGATGATTTGTCGTCACGGCATGGCGGGCAACTTCCATCCTTCGCGGTAGGTGTGCTTGATAAGCTCTTGGGCGAAGGCCTGTGCATTGACGGGGTCGGTCCAGGTCTTGTCGAACGTGGGATGTCCGTTGTGTATCTGGAAGCCGTCTTTGACCACCGTGCGGATGGTTTCGTCCGGGCCGATGTTGGTGAAGCGCATGTTGGCGCCGTCCCATTCCAGCGTGCGGTTCAGGGCCTGCAGGCGGATGGCCAGTACGCCCATCACTACCATCTCGTTCATCGGACCGGCCTCGGAGAAGTCCGATTTGCAGGGCACGCGGTTCTCCTTGCTCTCCTTGCAGGCACGTACCCAGTCCATCTCGTGTCCGCCGTTCATGGCATTGGGCACGCGGCGGCAAACCTTCGGGGCATTGGGCACCCGGCCGGACAGCAGCCACGGGTTCTCTCCGTAGCAGCCGCAGATCAGTGTGTCCTTGGTGCCGTGGAAGATGGTCAGACCGCCTCCGCTCTGCATCAGTTGCTTGCCTTCGGGGAAGCCTTTCGGGCGTTCGGGCATCATGCCGCCGTCATACCAGTGTACCTCCACTTCGGGCATGGCCACCTTGGGCAGGTTCTCGCGGGCGGGGAACGTCAGCTTGACGTGCTGGGCCTGCGGGGCGCAAGCGTTGAGCAGCAGCGTGGACGAGCCTTCCACCTTGGTGGGGTATTGCAGCTTCAGGGCACGGAAGGGTTGGTGGAGGATGTGGCAGGCCATGTCGCCCAGGGCGCCGGTGCCATAGTCCCACCAGCCGCGCCAGTTCCACGGATGGTAGATTTCGTTATAGGGGTTCAGCTTGGCCGGGCCGGTGAAGAGGTCCCAGTTCAAGGTCTTGGGGATGCGGTCCTCCTTCTCGGGGGCGTTCAGTCCTTGCGGCCAGATGGGGCGGTCGGTGGCACACTCCACCTTATAGACATCGCCGATCTCTCCGTTCCAGATCCATTCGCACACCAGGTCCGTGCCTTCGTCGGACGAGCCTTGGTTGCCCATCTGCGTGGCCACGCCGGTCGAGGCGGCCAGACGGGTCAGCAGGCGCGACTCGTAGACGGAGTGGGTGAGGGGCTTCTGGCAGAAGACGTGCTTGCCCAGGGTCATGGCGTCGGCGGCGATGATGGCGTGTGTGTGGTCGGCCGTGGCAATGATGACGGCATCGATGCTCTTGCCCATCTCGTCGAACATCTTGCGGTAGTCCCAATAGCGTTTGGCGTTGGGCAGCTCGTCGAACACGCCCTTGGCATAGCGCCAGTCCACGTCGCACAAGGCCACGATGTTCTCCGTATTCTTCACATGGTTGATGTTGGTGTGTCCCATGCCGCCGATACCGATGGCGGCGATGTTCAGTTTGTCACTGGGCGGGATGTGCCCGTGGCTGCGTCCCAGGATACTGCTGGGCGCGATGGTGAGGCCGGCCAAAGCCAGTCCGCCAGTCTTGAGAAATTCTCGTCGGGTAAATGTAGACATGTCTTTTTGTTTTTAAAGATAAATGGATTATTGAATAAAAGTAATTTGGTTTATCAGTTAGCAAGTGGAATCTTAGGCTTCTTTGGGGCGGAGCAGTCCGTAGCCGTTGGTCATGTGTCGTCGCCGTTCCCTGATTTCTTCCAAGGTCTGCAGGTCGCCTATGGCCGGCAGGTCATGTTGGCGTGCATCCTCCAGGAACTGCCAGGCCATTTGCGAGGCAAGGGCCGCGTCGCGCATGGATGGAAGCAACGGGTCGCGTCGGCCGCTCAGGATGGAGTCCGCCATCCGGTCGCAGAGGGCGTCCAGATTCTTGCCTCCGTAGGGTTTCTCGATGCGCAGGGTGCGGTGGACGCCGTGCAACTCGACGACAGCCGTCTTGAAGTCATGCGTCATGCGCACGATGCCTTTGGTGCCGATGATGTCCGTATAGGAATTGTGGGTCTGTTGTTGGGAGAGTTGGCCGTAGACGAAGCCTTGGGTGATGTCGTAGGTCACGCCGTTCTCGAAGGTGCCGTGGCATTGCAGCCACCAGGGATCCTTGTAGTTCCACATCCGCACCCCTTGCGCGTGCCAGGTCTTGTAGTTACTCCCTGCATACCAGCGTGCGATGTCCACGTAGTGCATGCCGCAGTCGTGGAAAGCAGGGCCTTCATATTCGTGTCCCTCGCCGGGAGCCAGTCCCGGAGTCATGTGGCAGATGCGCAGGATGGCCAGTTCACCAATCTCTCCTTCGTCGATGAACTGCCTCATGGCCTGGTGGTACCACGAGTTGCGCAGGTATAGGTTGACCCCGCAGGTCAGTCCGCAACTTTCTGTCATATCCACTACCTGCCATTCTTTTTCTATCGTGTCGGCAATCGGCTTTTCGGCCAGGATATGTTTCCGGTGGCGGAGGGCTTTCTCTATCTGTTCTTTCCGGGAGTCGGCCAAGGCGAAGAGCCCAACCAGCTGCACACTTTCGTCTTCGTAGATGGCTTGGTCGTGGGCAATGATTCGTGCATGGGGAAACCGCCGGGCAGCTCTGCTACGGATCTCGGGATTGGGGTCACAAATATAAGCAATGTCCCAGCGTTCGCTTTTCGACATGGCTTCTGCATACATTTGTCCCATCCGGCCGAACCCTATCAGGCCGGCCTTTAGTCTGTCGGTAGGTTTGTTCATGGGTCTGGTTTATGTCGTTTGGTTTGTGTGACGGCAAATGTAGGCAATTCTTCCGATGGGACTGTAAGATTTGTGCTAAATAAAATGAAAAGGTGAAAGTTTTATCCCATTACCACTATAAAGCTGTAACAAATTGCCAGATGAAGTAGCCGCACACCACGCACTTCAGCACCGTGCCCAGCAGGAAGCCCAGCACGGAACCCAGGCCCGACTTCAGCGCCTCGGTCGTCTGACGTCCGCCCAGCAATTCACCGATGACGGCGCCGAGGAATGGCCCCAGGATGATGCCCCAAGGCATGAAGAACAGGCCGGCCACCGTACCCACCAGGCAGCCGCGTGTACCCCACTTGCTGCTTCCGCTATATTTGGCTCCGAGCAGAGGGACAAAGTAGTCCAGCACTTGGATAACGACCACGATGCCCAGCCATACCAACAACTGGGTGACGCTGAACTGCACCCGCTCCGTGAAGTGCAGGAGCAACAAACCGCCGTAGGCCAGCGGCGGACCGGGCAGCATGGGCAGGATGCAGCCTGCCAGGCCGGTGAGCAGGCAGAGGATGCCGAGGATAATCAAGAATATGTCCATAGTAAACAGGGTATAGAGGTTTTTACCTTTGCAAAGATAAGGGATGCCCGTGAGAATCTTTCATGATTGCAGGCATAAAAATCGCCCGATGCCGTCAAAAACTCTTTTGAAAGCCGTAAAAAGTTCTATTTCCAGGCTGGAAATAGAGATTGTTTGATACTCCGCAGGTTTTTTCAGCCGGATGTGCCAAAGATTCTAAAAGCCTGCTTTTTCATTCGTAGGATACCTTTCTTATCAGATAAAATGATGTATCTTTGCAATATTGAACTTAGCAAAAAGAATAGAACAATGGAAAATCAAAGACCTTTGATACTGATTTCCAACGATGATGGCATCACAGCCAAGGGAATCAGCGAGTTGATTAAGTTTCTCCGCCCCCTGGGCGAGATTGTGGTAATGGCCCCCGATACGCCCCGCTCCGGCACGGCCTGCTCACTGACGGTGAACAAACCTATCCATTATCAGCTGCTGCGCAAGGACGTGGGACTGACCGTGTATAAATGTTCGGGCACGCCGACCGACTGCGTCAAGCTGGCCTTCCACACAGTGTTGGATCGCAAGCCCTCGCTGGTGGTGGGCGGCATCAATCACGGAGACAATTCGGCAGTGAATATGCACTACTCTGGCACGATGGGCGTTGTGGTGGAAGGTTGCCTGAAGGGCGTGCCCTCCATCGGCTTCTCCCTGTGCAGCCACGATCCTAATGCCGACTTCGAGCCGGCGGGAGAGTACATCCGCGACATTGCCCGCAAGGTGCTGGAGAAAGGGCTTCCCGCGTTGACTTGCCTCAATATCAATATCCCCGACACCAAGGAAGTGAAGGGCGTGCGCGTCTGCCGCCAGACCCTGGGACAGTGGGTGAACGAGTGGGAGAACTTCGCCCACCGGGATGACGCGCATTACTACTGGCTGACGGGTACGTTCGAGAATGCCGAACCCGACAATGAGGCTACGGACCACTGGGCACTGGACAATGGCTACATTGCCATCACCCCCACCACGGTGGACGTTACGGCTTACGACCTGGTGGATGAACTGAAGTCCTGGTTCTGATCCGATGAAGTATTACCTCATAGTCGGCGAAGCTTCCGGCGACCTGCACGCTTCGCATCTGATGGCGGCTCTCCGGCAAGTGGATCCGCAGGCGGACTTCCGCTTCTTCGGCGGCGACCTGATGGCTGCGGTGGGAGGCACGCGGGTGAAGCATTACCGGGATTTGGCCTATATGGGCTTCATTCCCGTCCTGCTCCATCTGCGCACCATCTTTGCGGCTATGCGCCTCTGCAAGGAGGACATCACAGCCTGGCGTCCCGACGTGGTGATACTGGTGGACTATCCCGGCTTCAACCTGAAGATTGCGGAGTATGTGCACGGGCAGACGGATATCCCGGTTTACTATTATATATCTCCGAAGATATGGGCTTGGAAGGAATACCGCATCAAGAACATCAAGCGGGATGTGGATGAACTGTTCTCCATCCTGCCTTTCGAAGTGGATTTCTTCGAGCGGAAGCACGGCTATCCGATTCACTACGTGGGCAATCCCACCGTGGACGAGGTGGCTGCCTTCCGGGCTTCTTATACCGGCACGTTCGAGACGTTTGTTTCCTCCAACGGGTTGAGTTCCAAGCCTATTATTGCCCTATTAGCCGGAAGCCGCAAGCAGGAAATCAAGGATAACCTGCCGGATATGATCCGGGCGGCTTCTGCCGTGGGCGGTGATTATCAGTTGGTGGTGGCCGGTGCTCCAGGTATAGTGCCGGAGTTCTACCGTCTTTATACGGGTAATGCCCCGGTGAAGATTCTGTTCGGACAAACCTATCCGTTGCTGACCCATGCCACGGCGGCTTTGGTCACTTCGGGTACGGCCACGCTGGAGACGGCGCTCTTCCGGGTGCCCCAGGCTGTGTGCTATCACACCCCTTTGCCCAAGTTGATAGCCTTTCTGAAGCGGCACGTCCTGAAGGTGCCCTATATCTCGTTGGTCAATCTGATTGCCGGACGGGAGGTCGTGAGGGAATTGGTGGCTGACACTATGACCGTTGCGCAGATGCGCGACGAACTGCAAAGGTTGTTGCACGACCCGGAGCGGAAGCTGGCGTTGTGTAGTGGCTATGGGGAGATGGCCAGGCGGTTGGGCGAGCCCGGTGCTCCGATGCGTGCCGCCCGGCAGATGGTGGAACTTTTGCAGAAAGCCAATTCATAACTACTCCTATCCCTATTTTATGTTAAACATACGCAAGCCGGTGCAGTAAAAGCCCGGCTTGTTTGTTTTTGTAGCATAGAGTGTATTATAAATCAAAGGTACAATGAAGAAGATAACTTATTTTTTGAGTGTGATGTGCCTGGCCGTATGCCTGGCCTTCCAGTCGTGTGATGATGGTGACGGTTATTCTCTGGGAGATTTCACTGCGCCTCAATTGGCCACGGTGCGTTCCTTGGGCGGAAGTGCTTTCTACCTGGATTGCGATGTGTGGGGAACCTGTTGGCCCGTGAATACAGACCTGGGTTGGTTTGTGCCTGTCGACGGACAGCGGGTGATTACCGTGTTCAATCCCTTGTGGGACAATTTTGAGGGGTATGACCATGCCGTGAATATTCTGGAAATGCAGAAAGTGTTGACCCAGAATGTGGAACTGATGGCTGCCGGTGAAGAAGACAAGTATGGCACGGAAGCGGTGCCTACCGCAGAGGATGGCGTCACTATCGGCAACGGTTATATGAATGTGTACTTCCGTTACCGCCTGCCTGCCACTACCCGGGTCAGCCTGGTCTACCGGAAGGATGACCTGACGCAAACTACTACTACCGCAGGTCCCTCGGAAGACGGATATATTCACCTGGAGTTGCGCTGCAACACGCAATCGGAAGAGCAAACGCCGGGTTCGTACAGCATGGTGTCTTATAACCTGGGGACCTTGTCGTTTCCGGACGGGTTCAGAGGTATCCGCCTGAAAGTAAACCTGGAGGGTGAAGGCGAGAAAGAATGGGTATATACCCTTGTGCAGGAAGGTGACTATTAAATCACCGTCATCGCATACAGGTAAACCACGGCGGCAGGTATGGCCATTAACGCGCTGTCAAAGCGGTCCAACATGCCGCCGTGTCCCGGCAGGATGCTGCCGGAATCCTTGATGCCCAACTGGCGTTTCATCAGCGATTCGGTCAGGTCTCCCCACGTGCCGAACACTACCACCGTCAGGGCCAGCCCCATCCATTCCATTCCGTTCAGGAAAGGGAAATAATGGGCAAACACCAGGGAGGCGGCCATGGCAAAGACTCCGCCGCCGATGCTTCCCTCCCAGGATTTCTTGGGCGAGATGCGCTCGAACAAGCGGTGCTTGCCGATGAGTGAGCCCACGCAGTAGGCTCCCGTGTCACTCAGCCAGATGAAGATGAAGATCGACAAAGGAAGCATCGGGTTGTAGCTGACGCTGCCGGCCGCCGGGTCGTTGTGGAAGGCCAGCACGTTGAGCAGGGCAAAGGGCAAGGCCACGTACAATTGGCTCAGCATCGTGAAAGCCCAGTTGCCCAGCGGGTTCTTTTTCTTGAGGTATAATTCCGTTATCATCAGATAGAGCAGTAGCAACAAGTAGGGCAGGAATACCTTTGCGTCCGTCACCTGGGTGCAGAATGCCATCATGGCCAGGAACAGGTAGGCTCCGGCCAGCGAAGCCACATTCCGGTTGATTTCCACCTGTCCGCTTTGGTTCATCAGGTGTCCGAACTCGCGGACGGACAGAGCCGTGATGAGGGCAAACAGGGTTCCGAACGAAATAGGAGTCCACAGGATGGCTCCTACCAGGATGGCTACGAACAGCACCCCTGTGATGGTGCGTTGGATGAGGTTACTCTTCATTTGATTAACGGTTTAAGAAACGGCACTTATTGTTTGTCTTCTGACGGTTCTCCTTCTTTCTTTTCATTCTTGTCAGGTAAGGCCTTGCTTTGTTGTTCCTTGACCTCCTTTTCTGTCTGCAAAGCCTTTTGGGCTTCTTGCTCGGCCAGCTCTTTCATCTCTTTGGAGGTCTGGTTGGCAGCCATGATTTCTTCCGACCGCGATGCCCATGGACGCGGACCGAAGATGTGTTCCACGTCTTCAGTGAAGATGACTTCCCGGTCTATCAGTATTTGCGTCAGTTGTTGGTGTCCTTCCTTGTGTTCGGAGAGGATGCTCTTGGCGCGTTCATACTGCTCGTTCACCATCTTCTTCACTTCCTCGTCTATCAGTTCGGCCGTCTTCTCGCTATACGGGCGGTTGAAGGAGTATTCATCATTATTATAATAGCAGAGATTGGGCAGTCTGTCGCTCATACCGAAGTAGGCAATCATGCTGTAGGCTTGCTTCGTTACACGCTCCAGGTCGTTCATGGCTCCGGTGGATATGTGACCCAAGAAGAGTTCTTCGGCAGCGCGTCCGCCCAGCGTGGCGCACATCTCGTCCAGCATCTGCTCCTTGGTAGTCAACTGGCGTTCCTCAGGCAGGTACCAGGCGGCTCCTAAAGCCCGGCCACGGGGCACGATGGTGACCTTGATGAGCGGGTTGGCGTACTCCAACAGCCAAGAGATGCTGGCATGTCCTGCCTCGTGGGTGGCGATGGAGCGGCGTTCCTCCTCCGTGGTGATCTTGGTCTTCTTCTCCAGTCCGCCCACAATGCGGTCAATGGCTTCCAGGAAGTCTTGCTTGCCCACGAACTTCTTGCTGTGGCGGGCAGCTATCAGAGCGGCTTCGTTGCAGACGTTGGCAATGTCCGCACCCGAGAATCCCGGTGTCTGACGGGCCAGGAGATCTACGTCTACCGTGTCGTCTATCTTGATGGGGCGCAGGTGTACGCCGAAGATGTCCTTACGTTCGTTCAGGTCGGGCAGGTCCACGTGTATCTGGCGGTCGAAGCGTCCGGCACGCAACAGGGCCTTGTCCAATACGTCCACACGGTTGGTGGCGGCCAGGATGATGACACCGCTGTTCGAACCGAAGCCGTCCATTTCGGTCAGCAATTGGTTCAGTGTGTTTTCCCGTTCGTCGTTACCGCCCATGGCAGCCGCTTTGGCGCGGGCACGTCCCACTGCATCGATTTCGTCAATAAAGACAATACACGGTGCTTTCTCTTTAGCTTGGCGGAACAGGTCGCGAACACGCGAAGCACCTACGCCGACAAACATCTCCACGAAGTCCGAACCAGCCAGGGAGAAGAACGGTACGTCCGCTTCGCCGGCCACAGCCTTGGCCAACAGAGTCTTACCGGTTCCCGGAGGACCTACCAGCAGGGCGCCTTTGGGTATTTTACCACCCAGGTCGGTATATTTCTGAGGCTCTTTCAGAAACTCCACGATCTCTTCCACCTCTTGCTTGGCGCCGGCCAATCCGGCCACGTCCTTGAATGTGACTTTGCTCGTGTTGCCACCTTTTTCAAATAGTTGGGCGCGCGACTTTCCTACGTTGAAGATGCCTCCTCCGCCCATGCCGCCTCCACCGGTCCAACGGCGCGACAGGTAAATCCAGAAACCTATGAAGAAGGCAATGGGCAATATCTGCCACAGGATGACGCCAAAATAGTTACGCTTCTTCTCGTAGCTGATGGAGCCATCAAAGTGGGCTGCGTCTTTCTCCTTTTGCAGGAAGTCGCCCAGACTTTCGCGCGAGGGAGCTTCGGTAACAATCATTGGGTTACGGCTCACCTGCGTGGAGTCCTGTTGGAAGATGTCCTTCACATGTTGGGGTTTGATGAATGCTTCTACCGAATTGTCATCGTAGCCGATAACCTTGCTGATATAGCCATTCTGTACATATTGCTGAAATTCATCGTAGGAGATTTCCTTGGTGTTCAGGCTCTGGTCTCCGGTGAACCACAGGAACAGCAGCATCAGTCCTATGATGGTGAATATCCAGTTCAAGTTGAACCGGGGGATATTCGGCTTTTTATTATTCGTATTATTAGGAATGTTGGGGTTGGTTCTTTGGTTGTCCATATATTCTTATTAATCAAGGTCAGGAACTTGGGTTAGTTTTGCATCGGCCCACAGTGTTTCCAGGTTATAGAAATTCCGGGTTTCCGGCAGAAATACGTGTACCAGAATGTCCGAATAATCCATAGCTACCCATTCAGCATTGCGCAAGCCATCAATGGCGAAAGGTTTGGCATTGGCACCTTTGCGGGCAAAGTCCTTCACTGACTCCACGATGGCAGAGACTTGGCTGGGGGAATTACCTTGGCAGATGACGAAATAGTTGCAAATGGTGTCTTCTATCTTGGTGAGGTCGGCTATGACGATATTTTTTCCTTTCTTATCTTGAATACCTTCTGTGATTTGTTGAATAAGTTTTTCTGTTTCGTTCATTCTATATTAAATCTGATTAAAAACTAGCGGCAAAGATACGCTGATTTCCGGTATCAAGCACGTAAAACATCGAAACTCTTTGATTTTTTGCTTTTTTTAGGTATAAAAGGGGCATCGGATGTCAATCGGTGCAAGGTTCGAACAAGTGTTTCAGAGCAACTTAACGACGTTTCTGATATTTTTTGCAAAAAAAATGCCCGAAAGTATTTGTAATCCAAAAAATGTTCGTACCTTTGCAACCGCAAAACCGAAAGGGACAGCAAGTTTGGGCTATGGTGTAATGGTAACACTACAGATTCTGGTCCTGTCATTCCTGGTTCGAATCCAGGTAGCCCAACTCAAGATGAGGAATTACTCAAACGGGTAGTTCCTCTTTTTTTGTGCATTTGTTTGGTTTCTCCGATATTGTGCGTATCTTTGTAACGGTATAATCATTTTAAAAGACAAGGCTTTATGAAGACACAGAAGTTATGGGTTTTGTTGCTGCTGTTGGTCGGTGTATTAGGCTTCAGCGGTTGTAGCGACGATGATGATGGTTATTATCATTCGGTACCGGGAGGAGGAGAGGCCGCGCGGGCAAATACCGTGCATTTCTATTACATGAATGAGGAAGGAGGCAGTCTGATTGACAAATCCTTGCCAGCGACGTATCCGGTGCCGTGCGCTGACAAAGAGACACAGATTCCGGTGCCCGAAGTGGGTGAGTTCGGTTATTATTATCCAGCGAATTGGGGGATTTGCCAGATAGGCGTGGATGAAGCCGGGATGCCCTTTTTCTCTTGCTACTTCCCGATAGACGAGAGTACGGACACTTATTCTTTTTATGTCTATTCCAACGACTCTTTTGACCGTTTCGACTTGACGTATGGATATACGAATGGTGCCATTGGCGGGGATGGCTGGTATGCCCATGTATTGTCCTTGAAAATAAACGGGCGGCACGTGTATTCGGATGAGGAAAAGCGGAAGGCGGGCACTTATTGCAAGGTGTATTTGCAGAAGACCGGCGAAGATACCCGCGTGTGGAGTGAGTATTGAGCCGTGAGGCTTGACTGACAGATAAAAAGATGCCCCTGTGGATGGATGGTCCGCAGGGGCATTCTTTTTTTACTTCTGGTCGTTCTGCCGTATCTCCACGCGGCGAATCTTGCCGCTGATGGTCTTGGGCAACTCGTCCACGAACTCGATGACGCGCGGATACTTGTAGGGGGCGGTCACCTTCTTCACGTGGTTCTGCAACTCCTTGACCAACGCATCGCCTGCCTTGTCCTTGTAGGCCTTGGAGAGGACGATGGTGGCCTTCACCACTTGCCCGCGGATTTCGTCAGGCACGCCGGTAATGGCACATTCCACCACGGCGGGGTGGGTCATCAGTGCACTCTCCACTTCGAACGGGCCGATGCGGTAGCCCGAACTCTTGATGACATCGTCGGCACGGCCCACGAACCACAAGTAGCCGTCCTCGTCCTTCCAAGCCACATCGCCTGTATAGTAGATGCCGTCGTGCCAAGCCTCGCGGGTACGCTCCGGGTCGCGGTAGTATTCCTTGAAGAGACCCAGGGGCTTGCCCTTGCAGGTGCGGATGACAATCTGTCCCTGCTCGCCGGCTTCGACGGAGCGGCCTTCATGGTCTATCAAGTCCACGTCATATTGCGGATTGGGCAGCCCCATGCTGCCGGGCTTCGGCTCCATCCACGGCATGGTGGCCACGGTGAGGGTGGTCTCTGTCTGTCCGAAGCCTTCCATCAGGCGGATGCCCGTCAGCTTCTTGAAGGTATCGAACACGGCGGGGTTCAGGGCCTCGCCGGCGATGGTGCAGTATTGCAGGTGGCTGAGGTCGTACTTCGTCAGGTCCTCGTGGATGAGGAAGCGGAAGATGGTGGGCGGGGCGCAGAGCGACGTGACGTGATAGTCCTGTATCATCTGCAGGATGTGCGCCGGGGTGAACTTCTCGTGGTCGTAGACAAAGACCGTGGCACCGGCTATCCACTGGCCGTACAGCTTGCCCCACACGGCCTTGCCCCAGCCGGTGTCGGCGATGGTGAGGTGGAGGCTGTCGCGGTGCAGGTTGTGCCAGAAGCAGCCCGTGACGATGTGTCCCAGCGGGTAGGTGAAGTCGTGGGCCACCATCTTCGGCTCGCCCGTGGTGCCGCTGGTGAAGTACATCAGCGAGATGTCGTCGTTGGTGTTGGGGTGTTCGGGCTTGGTGAAGGGGGCGGCGTGGTCGATGCCTTCGTGGAAGTTCTCGTAGCCTTCGGGCACCTCGGGACCCACGCTGACTACGGTCTTCACGCTGGGCGACTCGGGCAGGGCGGCGGTGATGTGGTCGGTGATGACCGTCTCGCCGGCGCAGACAATCATCTTGATGTCCGCGGCGTTGCAGCGATATACGATGTCTTTCTTCGTCAGCAGGTGGGTGGCGGGGATGACCGTCGCGCCCAGCTTGTGGAGGGCGATGATGCTGAACCAGAACTCGTAGCGGCGCTTCAGGATGAGCATCACCATGTCCCCCCGGCCGATGCCGAGGCTTTGGAAGTAGGAGGCCGTCATGTCGGTGTATCGCTTCATGTCGGCGAAGGTGAAGCGGCGGCAGCAGCCCTTGTCGTTGGTCCACAGCAGAGCCAGCTTGTCGGGCTCTTCGGCAGCCCAGGCGTCCACCACGTCATAACCGAAGTTGAAATTCTCCGGCACACGGATGTGCAGGCTCTGGATGAAATCTTCTTGAGATGTAAATGTGGTTTGGGTGAGAAATCTTTCTAGCATAGTCTTGTTCTTTATAATATGACGGCGAGGAAGCGCACGGTCTTTCCGTCCAGCGCCTTCATGCCGTGGGGCAACTTGGAGTTGAAGTAGATGCTGTCGCCCGGATTCAGGGTCAGTTCCTTGCCGCCGATGCTGAGGAGCAGGCGGCCTTCCATGACGAGGTTGAATTCCTGTCCGTCGTGGGTGTTGTAGTGCATGGGTCGTTCGCCCGGCTCCACGGTGACGATGAAGGGGTCGGCCTTGCGGTCGCGGAATCCGGCGGCCAGGGCCTGGTACTTGTACACCTTGGTGCGCTCCACGCTGACGCCGCATCCGGCTCGGGTCACGAAGTAGGTACTCATCTTGGGCTCTTCGCCAAACATCAGCGCGTCCAGGGCGATGCCATACTGTCGGGCTATCTGCTGGAGCATGCTGACGGAGATGTCGTGCTCGCCGGACTCGGCGCGTTCGTATTCGGCCTGGTCTATGCCGCAGTCGCGGGCCACTTCGGCCGTGGTCAGCTCCATGGCGTCGCGCAGGCCACGGAGGCGTTCGGCTATTTGTCTGATTTGTTCGTCCACGTTTATTAATGATTAATGGTTAATGATTAATGGTTAATGGTTAATATCAAATGCTGGCTTTTATCGCTTTGATAATCGCACTGGTGAATCCGCTGTGCTCCAACTCATTGATGCCCCGTATCGTATATCCGCCCGGTGTGCATACCTTCTCGATTTCCGTGGCGGGATGCGCGTCGGGATTGTCTTGCAGGAGGGCGGCGGCACCCAGCACGCATTGCGTCACCATCCGTCGGGCTTCCTGGGGCTTGAGGCCCAGTTCGATGCCGGCCTGGGTGGCGGCCTGGATGTACTTCATCACGTAGGCAGTGCCGCACGAGGCCAGGGCGGTGGCGGCGTTCAGCTGTTCCTCGGGCACCCACGTCGCAGGGCCGAGGGGGGCGAGGAGGTCCAGCATCAGTTGCCGCTGCTTGGGGTTGGCGGCGAGGCTGGAGACGAGCGTCATGCTCCGTCCGATGGCCGCGGCGGTGTTGGGCACGATGCGGAAGAAGATGGTGTCGGGCACGTTGCCTTGCGGGCATATCAGGGAGAGGTAGTTGAGGATGTCGTTGATGCTGCTCCCGGCCACTACCGAAGCCACTATCAGCCCGTTACGCAGGGGCAGTTCCCTCAGCACGTCCTCCAGTACTTTGGGCTTGACGGCGAGGAACACGATGTCCGCCTCGCCCATGGCCTTGACGTTGGAGGTGGTGACGTTCACTCCCGGGATTTCCGCCTGCAGGGCATCGAGCTTGCCCGTTGAGGGGTTGGAGACGATGATGTCTTCCGGCTGCACCAGGTTGCCCTTGGCCAGCCCGCGGGCGATGGCGCTACCCATGTTGCCCGCTCCGATAATGGCTATTCTCATACGTGTTTTTGCTTAAGGGTTATGCGGCAAAGGTATGCCTTTTTGCGAAGAAATGCAAGGAATTCCCGACGGATTGTGTATATTTGTCAGCAAAAACCCTGGATTTATGGAAGAAACATTTGATTACAGCCAAGTTCCAAGTTATTTTATCCATTGCTTCAACGCACAGTGTCCGCGGGCGGAGAAGTGTCTGCGGCAACTGGCGGCGCGGTACGTCACGGCCTTGCGGCCGGTGGTGCAGGCGGTCAGCCCGGCGGTGTGGGAGGCCGAGGGGAAGCCGTGTGCCTATTTCCACCCCATTCGCCGCGTGCGTATGGCTTGGGGAGTGCGGAAAGCCATCGGACGGATGCCTTACAAGGAGGGGCAGTATGTCGTGAAGGCGTTGAACCAGATGTACACCAAAGCGACGCTGAACCGCATTACGACCTGCCAACGTCCCTTGTCTCCCGAAGAGCAGAAGCGGATTGAAGCGCTGTTTGCCAGCTATGGAGTGACCGACGGAAATGTGTTCGACCGTGTGGAGATGAACTACGACTGGTGACCTGATGTGGGGTGTATGCCGGGTTGATGTGGGACGATACGGCGGAAGAGCAGAGTTCCACCGCCGTTGGAACCGGGTTCCACCGACATTGGAACTTGGTTCCACCGCCGTTGGAACCTGGGTCATCCGCCGTATGATGTGAGAAGCCCCGCCGTCTGAGACCGGCTCAAACGGCGGGGCATTATCATACAATGCTGATTATTAATCGTCTTAGAGAATCTTCGAGAACCGTTCGAGGAACGTGTCCGCCTCGTCCATACTGAGGCATAGCGGCGGCAACAGGCGGATGACGTTTGTGCCGCTGACGCCCGTAAATACCTTCTGCTCGTGCAGCAGGCGGCTGCGCAGCTCCTTGATGGGCTGCTCGAACTCCAGGCCAATCATCAGGCCCCGGCCGCGCACGTCCTTCAGTTGCGGCAGTTTCTTCAGCTCGTCCAGCAGATGTGTGCCGACGCGGGCGGCATTTTCCACCAGTCCTTCGCCCTCGATGACATCCAGCACCGCCAGGGCTGCCGCACACGCCAAGTGGTTGCCGCCGAAGGTGGTGCCCAGCTGTCCATACACGGGCTTGAACTCGGGGCTGATGAGCACGGCGCCCATGGGGAAGCCGTTGCCGATGCCCTTGGCCACGGTAATCATGTCCGGACGGATGCCGGCGTGTTGGTGGGCAAAGAACTTGCCGCTGCGGCCGTAGCCGCTCTGTATCTCGTCGAGGATGAGGACGGTGTCCGTCGCCGTGCACTCTTCTCTCAGTGCCTGCATGAAGGCCGGGTCGGGCACCTGGATGCCGCCCACGCCCTGGATACCCTCGATGATGACGGCGCAGACATCGCCCTTGCGCAGTTCGGCACGCATGGCTTCCGTGTCGTTCAGGGGCAGGTACGTCACGTGCTGGTTGGCATTGACGGGAGCGATGATTTTCGGATTGTCCGTCACCTCCACGGCCAGCGAGGTGCGTCCGTGGAAGGCCTTGGCAAAGGAGACGAGGCGCGTCCGTCCGTTATGGAAGGAGGCCAGCTTCAGCGCGTTCTCGTTGGCTTCCGCGCCGCTGTTGATGAGGAACAGCTGGTAGTCGTCGTAGCCGCAGGCACGGCCCAGCCGTTCGGCCAGCTCCACTTGCAGCTTGTTGATGACCGAGTTGGAGTAGAAGCCCAGGGTGGCCGCCTGCCGGCTTATCATCTCCACATAATGCGGATGGGCGTGGCCGATGGAGATGACGGCATGGCCGCCGTAGAGGTCGAGGTATTCGGTGCCCCGGTCGTCCCATACGTGGCAGCCCCGGCCCCGCACGATGTTGATGTCGAATAAGGGATATACGTCAAAGAGTTTCATTGTCTTGGTTGTTAAAATGCGGAGGGCTTGAGGCGCAGGCCTACCGTTTCCTCCAGGTTGAACATCAGGTTCATGTTGTGCACGGCCTGTCCGCTGGCACCCTTCAGCAGGTTGTCGATGCAGGAGATGATGAGCAGCTTGTCCCCGTGCTTCTCCAGGTGGAGGAGGCACTTGTTGGTGTTCACCACCTGCTTCAGGTCGATGTT
>DXBX01000087.1 GCA_019116285.1 Candidatus Bacteroides merdigallinarum | reverse complement strand
TCCACGCCGCACACATAACCGGCGTTGTAGTTGTTGGAGCCGGCGTAGCTCACCAGGTAGGACATGTCCGCCACCTCGGTGTCAAAGCCGAACATGGGGATGCCCGCTTCCTGCAGCTTGTCCAGGGCGGGGATGATGCCTTCCCGGTCTACCGGGTTGACGAACATGGCCACCACGCCCCGGGAGATCATGTCCTCAATCTGGGAGATCTGGGTCTCGTTGCTGTTCTGGGGGTCCAGGGAGATCAGGGTGTCCCCATTGGCCTCCACCACTTCGCGGATAGAATTCTCCAGCGTCACGAAGAAGGGGTTGGTGCCGTCCATGCAGGTGTAGCCCAGCAGCTGGCCTTCCGCCATTGCCGGCGCGCACAGCGCCAAAGCCAATACCAGCGCCATTACGACAGCCATCATCTTTTTCATCGTTCCAAGTACCTCCCCAATTTAGAATGTATAAAAACGAACGGGAAGAGCCCATTCGGCGTCACGCTCTTGGCACCCTGGCGGTTGGCCGTGCCGATGCAGTCGCTGCCCGTGTCGCCGCCACCGATGACCAGCACGTGCTTGTCCCGCGCCGTGATGCGCTCGTCTTCCGTGAACGTCTGCCCGGCCAATACGCGGTTCTGCTGGGCCAGCATCTCCAGGGCGAAGTGGATGCCTGCCAGTTCGCGGCCGGGGACGGCCAGGTCCCGCGCCTGGGGCGTGCCGGTGCAGAGGCAGTAGGCATCGAAGCCTTCGGGCAATTGGTGCAGGTCAATCTCCTGGTTCACGCGGAAGTTGATGCCTTCGGCCTCCATCAGGCGGATGCGGCGGTCGATGATGGGCTTGTTCAGCTTGAAGTTGGGGATGCCGAAGCGCAGGAGGCCGCCCACGTATTCATCCTTCTCGAATACGGTGACTTCATAGCCGAGATGGTTCAGCCGGTTGGCGGCGGCCAGTCCCGCGGGGCCGGAGCCGATGACGGCCACCCGGCGGCCGTTGCGGCGGGGGACTTTGGGTTGCACATAGCCCTCGCGGAAGGCGGCCTCGATGACGGCGGCCTCGTCTTCGCGGATGGTGACGGGCGCATTGATGCTGAGCTTCAGGACGCAACTCTGCTCGCACAGGGCGGGACAGACGCGCCCGGTGAATTCGGGGAAATCATTGGTGCGCGCCAGTATCTCGTAGGCCTTGCGCCAGTCGCCCTTCCACAGGGCATCCTGAAATTCCGGGGGACGGTTGCCCAGCGGGCAGGCCCAGTGGCAGAAGGGCACGCCGCAGTCCATGCAGCGCGAGGCCTGGAGCTTGCGTTCGCCCGTGTTCAGCGTCTGCTCCACTTCGCTGAAATCGTTGATGCGGTCGTGTATCGGCCGGTATCCGGCTTCTTGCCGGGGTATGGTAAGGAATGCTTTCGGGTTTCCCATTGTTTCGTTGGTTTAAGAGCCATTAGGCTCGGGTTATTCGATATATGGATGCCTTGCAGGCAAAAGGTTTCGGTCACAAGGCTGGAAAAGTTTGCCTTGCCCGGGAGAAAAACCGTGCGATGCCGCTTGAAAGCTCTATCTCCAGGCTGGAGATGTATATCTCTAAGCTGGAGATACACATCTTTAGGCTGGAGATATATATCTTTAGGCTGGAGATATGACTTATTGCAGGCTTCGGGCAGTTTTCCTCCCACGTTGGTCAATAATCCCGCTGCACTTCGGCTATCTTTTCCTGCAGCTTGCGCATCTGCTCCTCGGCCAACACCTTCTTGTACTCGATGGGCGTCACTTGGATGAACTCGTCCACGTAGCGCGCCCAGTCGTCCAGCATGGCGCGGGCCAGTTCGGAACCGGTGTGCAGGTAGTGCCGGCGCACCAGTTCGTGCAGTTCCTTGCGGGCGGAGGCGTCTTCCAGCAGGGACAGCTCCACCATGTCCATGTTGCAGAAGTAGTCGAAGTTGCGGTGCTTGTCCCAGACGTAGGCCACGCCGCCGCTCATGCCTGCCGCGAAGTTGCGTCCCGTCTCACCCAAGACCACCACGCGGCCGCCGGTCATGTACTCGCAGCAGTGGTCGCCCACGCCTTCCACCACGGCCACAGCACCGGAGTTGCGTACGGCAAAGCGTTCGCCCACCCGTCCGTTGATGTAGACTTCGCCCGAGGTGGCGCCGTAGAGCAAGGTGTTGCCGGCGATGGTGTTGTCTTCGGCGGCAAATCCGCTGCGCACGGGCGGCTGCACGGAGATGTGCCCGCCGCTCAGTCCTTTGCCCAGGTAGTCGTTGGCCTCGCCCTCCAGGCGGAAGCTGATGCCGCGGGCCAGGAAGGCGCCGAAGCTCTGTCCCGCCGAGCCTTTGAACCTCACCTGGATGGTGCGGTCGGGCAGGCCCTGTTCCCCGTAGCGGGCGGCCACGGCGCCGGAGAGCATCGCGCCCACGGAGCGGTCGGTGTTGGCGATGGCATACTCCAGCGAGACCTCCCGGCGGTTGTCCAGCGCCTCGCGGGCAGCGGCGAGCATCGGGACGTCCAACACGTGATTGATGTCGTGCCGCTGCGGCGAGACGTTGTGCAGGGCCGCGCCGTTGTCCACGCGGTGCAGCAGTCGGCCGAAGTCCAGCAGGGCGGCCTTGGTGTCCGGGGCGGCGGGCTTCAGTTCTATCAGGTCCGTGCGGCCCACGATGTCGTCCAGGCGGGTGAAGCCCATCTCCGCCAGGTATTCGCGCACTTCCTGCGCCAGGAAGCGGAAGTAGTTGACCACATATTCATAATGTCCCCGGAAGTGCTTGCGCAAGCGTTCGTCCTGCGTGGCGACACCCACAGGGCAGGTGTTGGCGTGGCACTTGCGCATCATCACGCAGCCCAGCACGATGAGGGCGGCGGTGCCGAAGGCGAACTCCTCGGCGCCCAGCAGGGCCATGGAGATGATGTCGCGCCCGGTCTTCAGTTGCCCGTCGGTCTGCAGGCGCACCTGTCCGCGCAGGCCGTTCAGCACCAGGGTCTGCTGTGTCTCGCTCAGGCCTATTTCGGGCGGGATGCCCGCATAGCGCACGGACGAGGCGGGCGAGGCGCCCGTGCCTCCCTCGGCGCCGGAGATGACAATCAGGTCGGCCTTCGCCTTGGCCACGCCGGCGGCGATGGTGCCCACACCGCTCTCCGCCACTAGCTTGACGCTGATGCGGGCGCGGGGATTGACGTTCTTCAGGTCGAAGATGAGCTGTGCCAGGTCCTCGATGGAGTAGATGTCATGGTGCGGCGGGGGCGAGATGAGGGAGATGCCGGGGATGGAGTGGCGCGTGCGGGCTATCACCCGGTC
>DXBX01000086.1 GCA_019116285.1 Candidatus Bacteroides merdigallinarum | reverse complement strand
TTGTCACTCTCAGTCACATTGATGGCCGGCGCCGTAGCGTTGGTCCGAATCATCCAATCGTTATCGAAGAAGTCATTGAAGATACTCGGTAACCAGTTCTGATTGTAATTTCTTCTTGAAGGTGTCATAATCGTAATCTCCTATATTTAAGTTGTTCTTATTTGTTTGATTTCTCCGGAGCCCTCCGCCTTTCGGCTTCGCGCTTCGCCCAATAGTTTGCAAATGCTGTGCCAGCACCGGTTTACTTACAAAATGTCAGCAAAGAAGCCTCATCATTAAATATACGAAAACCTTTTTAATCTCATTAAGAGAAATACTCGACAAATTGTCCATTTCTGTGCAAAATTGTCACCTCACCCAAGCATGAGTACGGAAACCGAAAGCACAAGGGCGTACAAAGAATGCCGGAAACGCCGAGAAAAACTTGCGAAAGCCGCCGGAAAAGTTGCCGAAGTAAGGAGAAAACTCTATTTCCAGCCTAGAAATATACATTTCCAGCCTAAAGATGTACATTTCCAGCCTAGAAATACACATTTCCAGCCTGGAAATGAACTTTTCTAGCGGCATTGGCAACTTTTCCGGCGGCTTTAGACGTTCTTTCCGCCTTACTTCTGTAAAATAGGTAACAATATCTGTAATCTGGATAGAACGCCGGACGGCGATTTGCCGTACTTTTGCAACCGTAGGGGCGGGGCTTGCCCCCGCCCAAGCATACGGGCGACCGCAAGGGTCGCCCCTACACGAAACTCAAATTTATTCTATAATATAAAGAAGACTATGAAACTGAATCGTTATTTCCGCGCCTGTGCGTTCACCTTGTTCGCACTGGTAGCCATGACCGGCACGGCATGCAGCAACGCGCCGAAAGAGAAGGCGGCAGAGACCACGACACCCACCGAAGAGGCCCTGCCCAAAGTGTACATGTTCAAGGAAATCAACCCCGAGAACCTGGTGAAAATCTACAAGGCCCTGGGCCGCGAAGCCACGGGCAAGGTGGCCGTCAAGATCTCCACGGGCGAGCCGGGCGGACACAACTTCCTGCAACCCGCCCTCATCAAGGACCTGGTGAAGGAGGTGAACGGCACCATCGTGGAGTGTAACACGGCCTATGCCGGCAAACGCAGCACCACGGAATCCAGCCGCAAGGCCGCCGAGGACCACGGATTCACGGCCATCGCTCCCGTGGACATCATGGATGCGGACGGCGAGACGCCCCTGCCGGTCAAGGGCGGCAAGCACCTGAAGGAGGATTACGTAGGCTCGCACTACCTCAACTATGACTTCACCGTGGTGCTCTCCCACTTCAAGGGACACGCCATGGCAGGATTCGGCGGCGCGCTGAAGAACATCTCCATCGGCATCGCCTCGGCCAACGGCAAAGCATGGATTCACTCCGCCGGAAAGACCAAGGATCCCGTGGCCATGTGGAATAACCTGCCCGAACAGGAAATCTGGCTGGAGGCCATGACCGAAGCCGCCAAGGCCGTCATGGATCATTGCGGCGACAAGATTCTGTACATCAGCGTGGCCAACAACCTGTCCGTGGACTGCGACTGCGACAACTCGCCCGAGGACCCGAAGATGGGCGACATCGGCATCCTGGCTTCCCTGGATCCCGTGGCACTGGACCGTGCCTGCACGGACCTGGTGCGCTCGTCCGAGGACCACGGCAAGATTCACCTGATAGAGCGCATCGACTCGCGCAAGGGCATGCACACCCTGGAGTATGCCGAGCAGCTGGGCATGGGCAGCCAGAAGTACGAGTTGGTGCACTTGGACTAAGAACTACTCGCGAGGACAGGTGGCGGTAAGGAAATTAATTCGTACCTTTGCCGCCATAAACAATAACGCGAGTATTCATTTTTAAACAAAGACATTGCATGGAAACAGCAGAAAACAAGTACATCACCGTAGCGTACAAGATGTATATGGTGGAAGACGGTGAGAAGGAATTCGGCGAAGAAGCTCCCGTGGAGCATCCCTTCCAGTTCATCTCCGGACTGGGCCTGACCCTGGACGCCTTCGAGAACCAAGTGAAGGACCTGGCCGAGGGTGAGACCTTCGACTTCACCATCCCTTGCGCCGATGCCTACGGCGAGTATGACGAGGAGCACGTGATTGAGTTGCCGAAGAGTGTCTTCCTGATAGACGGCAAGTTCGACGACGAGCACGTGGTGCCCGATGCCGTCATCCCGATGATGACCGCCGAGGGACATCGCCTCAACGGCACGGTAGTAGAGGTGAAGGAGGACATCGTGGTGATGGACATGAACCATCCCTTGGCCGGTTGCGACCTGAACTTCGTGGGCCAGGTAGTGACCAACCGTCCCGCCACCAACGAGGAGATTGCCGAAGTGACGCGGATGATGTCCGGCGGTTGCGGCGGTGGCGGCTGCGAAGGTTGTGGCGGCGGCTGCGGAAGCGGACACCACGACTGCGGCGACGGGTGCTGCTGCGAATAAGCCTTGTGAGCAAAACTTTTTAGACGCGGATTGAGCGGATTGAGCGGATTTTATGAATTTATTATCCGCATAATCCGCTCAATCCGCGTCTAAAAGATTATATATGGAGCTCCGCTTACTTATGCGTCATAATATCCAGCACCAGCCGGTCCGTCTCGTTCATGCCCTTGGAGCCAATTTTCGTCAGGTTGCGGATGCTCTGGTCCACGTCCTCGTCGATGATGCCCTCCACGGACGTCACGGTACGGCCCTCCATGGCCATGATGGCGGAAAGGACGGCGGTGGATACGCCCGTGGTCACCTTCAGCGCGCAACTGGGCTTGGCCCCGTCGCAAATCATGCCGGTCAGGTTGGCAATCATGTTCTGCACGGCGTAGGTCACTTCCTGGTAGCCGCCGCCCATCAGCCACGTGATGCCGCAGCTGGAACCCGTGGCGGCCACCACGCAACCACATAGGGCAGACAGACGGCCCAGGCTCTGCTTGATGTAAATAACGGTCAGGTGACTCAGCATCAGGGCGCGGATGAGTTCCTCTTCCGTCTTGCCGTTCTCCTCGGCAAACACCACCACGGGCAGGGTGGCGGAGATGCCTTGGTTGCCGCTGCCCGAATTACTCATCACCGGAATCATGGAACCGGCCATGCGGGCGTCGCAGGCACCGGACGTGTAGGACAGGATGTGCGAGAAGACGCTGTCGCCCATGATCTTGTGCTCGTAGTTGCCGCGAAGCATCTTGCCCAAGCCGTGGCCGTAGTCGCCCGTGAAGGAGCGTTCGGCAGCGGCCTTGTTCATACGGGCAGTCTCCAGGATGAAGCGGATTTCGTCCAAGGGAGCAGTCATGGCAAAGTCATAGACCTTGCGCAGGGTCAGTTGCGGGGCACTGTCGTCTTCCTCGGCCGCCGCGGCGGACATTTTATCCAGCAAAACCTCGTCGTTACGGGTGATGCGGCGGAAGTCCGTGTGCCCGCCGGCGATGATGGCCGTGGCCGTATCGTCGCCCGCCTCGCAGGTCACTTCAATGTAGAGTTTCTCCTCGATGCCTTCCTTCAAGGCGATGCGGATGCGCTTCTCGTCGATGAACGCCTTGCCCTCCTCCACGGCTTGGGGCGTGCAGTCCTTCAGCACCTCCAGCTGATAGTCCGACTTGCCGATGAGCGCACCCAAGGCGATGGCGATGGGCAGGCCTATCATGCCCGTGCCGGGAATGCCCACGCCCATGGCGTTCTTCAGGATGTTGGCACTCAGCAGGGCGGTGATTTTCTCGGGGCGTTTGCCCAGGGTCTCGGTGGCACGGGCCACGCAAAGGGCCACGGCCATGGGTTCCGTACAGCCGATGGCGGGCACCACCTCGCGCTTCACGAGGGCGATGATCTGTTGTCTTTCGTGTTCTTCCATATGCGGATAAATCTAATAGTTCTTATGTTAGGTTCAGCGGCGCAAAGCTAGTAAAAAAAAAACGAATAATCACGTACTCTCCCTTATATCCTTGGCCAAATCATAACATTTTGTCACATCAACTGCACCAGCAGCAATCCCAAGCTGACAGACACGCCGGTGGCAATCAGCCCCGGCAGCATGAAGGAGTGGTTCAGGATGTACTTGCCGATGTGCGTGGTGCCCGTACGGTCGAAGTTGATGGCCGCCACCACGGTGGGATAGTTGGGGATGAAGAAATAGCCGTTGACCGCCGGGAAGAGCGCGATGAGCACGGCGGGCGAGATGCCCAGGCTGATGCCCAACGGCAGCAAGGCACGCACCGTGGCCGCCTGACTGAACAGCAGGATGGACATGACAAACAGGGCGAGGCCGAAGAGCCACGGCATCTGGGCCACCAGGTGCTCCACCGAGCCTTTCAGCACGGCCATGTTCCCGTTGATGAAGGTGTCGCCCATCCAGGCTATGCCGAAGATGGCCACCACGGCCTGCATCCCTGCCTGGAACACCGAGCCTTGTGCCGCCCGAAGTCCGTCGGTGCGGGTCACCAGCAGGATGAGTCCGGCGGCGGTAAGCATCAGAATCTCGATGATGTGGGACATTTCCATCATGACCTGCTTCCCACCGATGTGGAAGACAGGACGCAGGCTGTCTATCGAACCGAAGAGCACGATGCCGGCCGTGGCCGCCAGAAAGAGAATAACAGACCACAGGGCCTTTCGCGGATTAGCCACGTCGCGGGTGCGGTAGTGCGAGGTTTCCAATTCACCCTTGGCCAAGCGACGCAGGTATTCGGGGTCTTTCTCCAGCTCCTTCCCCACCTTCAGGGAATAGACGGCTCCCGCCACCACGCCCACCAACGTACAAGGCACGGCCACCATCAGGATGTCCATCAGCGACACGCCAAAGCCGGCCAGCATGCTGAGCATCGCCACCGTGGCGGCGGAGATGGGACTGGCGGTAATGGCCTGTTGCGAGGCAATGACGGCAATGGCCAGAGGACGTTCGGGACGGATCTTGGTCTCGGTGGCTACCTCGGCTATCACGGGCAGGACAGAATAGGCCACGTGTCCGGTGCCCGCCACGAAGGTAAAGAAGTACGTCACCAGCGGACTGAGCAACGTGATGCGTTGCGGATGGCGGCGCAGCAATTTCTCCGCCCACTTCACCATCAGATCCAGACCGCCTGCCGCCTGCATACAACCCGCCGCCGCTATCACGGCCACAATCATCAGCATCACGTCAATGGGAGGAGCCGTGGGTGCCAGGCCGAAGACAAAGACAAGTATGGCCAGGCCCAAACCGCCCAGCACGCCCAGGCCGATACCACCCAAGCGGGCACCCACCACGATGGCGGTGAGCACGAAAAATAGTTGTAAAAGCATGAAAATGTAATTTGATCTTTATCTGTGCGCAAAGATAGGCACGCAATCCCAATTATCCAACGATTGAGCGAAGAAGAAAGAAAGACTTGCCATCATTAGGAAAAGCCAAAACTTAGTCCTACTTTTGCAAGGATTATCCCGCAAGCAAAAAGAATAAGCCCATGATCAGACTGATTTTCCTCACCGATTTTACCGAGCGTTTTGCCTATAATTTGTTGAAGGGCATTTTGGCTTATGCCCGAAGCCATGAACCCTGGGTAGTGTGCCGAATGCCTCCTTCGTTCAAGGACGCCTACGGCATAGAAGGAGTACTGAAGTGGGCGAAGACGTGGCATGCCGACGCCATTATCGGCCAATTCAGCACAGAGGATAATGTGGATCTGTTCCGACAGAATGGCATCGTTGCGCTGGCGCAGGATTACAAAGAGCGTTTCACAAGCATTCCGAACATCACCGGCGACTATCACAAGACGGGGCAGATGGGAGCCGAGTTTTTCCTCTCCAAGGGATTCAGGCATTTCGCTTTCTATGGCTACCACGATGCCGTCTGGTCGAAGGAGCGGTGCGAGGGATTCTATCGTTGCATTGCTGCACATGGATTTGGGGATAACTTCTCTGCCTATCAACGGGAATCCATAGACAAGCTGTGGCTGTATGACGCGCCACCTCTCTTGGCATGGCTCAAGTCATTGCCGCACCCCACAGCCCTCATGGCCTGCGATGACAACCAGGGAAACCGACTCACGGAGTTATGCAAGGCAAACGGCATCCGTGTGCCCGACCAAATTGCCATCCTGGGCGTAGACAATGACGAAATTGTCTGCAACCTCTCCGACCCGCCTCTCTCCAGCATCAACCACAGCATTGTGCGGGGAGGCTTCGAAGCTGCCGAACTGATTGAGCAACTCCTCAACGACGACAAGGCCTCCCCGCAAGACGTGGTGTTGCGCCCCGTCAACGTAGTGGATAGGTTATCCACGGATTTCCATGCCACAGATGACATATATATCCGCACCGCCTTGGACTATATCCGGCAACATTTGGCCGATGACATCACCGTCAAAAATCTGGTGAAGCTGGTTCCCCTCTCGCGCCGGTTGCTGGAAATGCGTTTCAAAGAGGTGACGGGACAGTCTATCCATAAATACATCTTCTACTTGCGGATGGAACGTTTTGCCCAGTTGCTACAAGACAGCGATGCCCCTCTCGCCGAATTGGCGGCACAGGCCGGCCTCAGTGACCTGAAGAATCTGTCCCGCCAATTCAAGGCATTGAAGGGCACCACACCCAATAAGTTCCGTAAGGGATTCCGGACCTTACCGGGTTGGAGATAGACCGATACGTTTATTCCGGCAAATAAAGCAGTTCGTCCGGCAAGACTGTCTCGAAGATGTCTTTGCCGCAGAAGCCTACTTCCAGTGCCTGACCCATGTAATCCTCAAAGTAAAGCAGGCGTACTTCGTGGAAACCTTCGTCCAAGGCAATCTTTCCTTCGGCACGGACCGCACTGTGGCCACCATCGTTGTCCACCACCTTTTGTCCGTCGATGTAGAGCACGGAACCATCGTCCGAATAGGTGTAGAAACGATAGACGCCCTTCTGCGGGATGCGCAGCAGTGTGCGGAACTCATAAGCGAAGTGGTCTTCCAGCGGTGCTTCGGCGATGGAGAAATTCTTCATCGTGCCCTCCTTCACCTTGCGGCAAGCGGCGATGTCGGCCGTCTCTTCACAGTTTCCTTCATAATAGGTATAAGCCACGCCCTGCTTGGCCGGTTTCACATCCAAGGCGGGAGAGTACGTCATGCGTGCCTCTTCCTCCGAGTTCAGACCGGAGGGGTAGTAATAGGTGGCTTCGCGTCCGTCCGGGGTAGTGATCCAAGTGTTGAACTTGCGCTGTCCTTCATACAGTTCAATAATGCGGGCACCACGCTTCAGGTCGCCATAAGCGTCTTTGCCCGTCACACGACCGAAGGCCAAGAGAATACCCTTATTGATGCCCAGGTAGTCATTGTCATGGTCATGACCCACAAAAGTGCCCATCACGTCCTGCATCTCGATGAACGAAGCGAACATGCCGGAATTCAGACGGGAGGCTGCAATGCCTTCATTCTTGGTTCCGTAGGTCTTACCGTCACCCACGATTTCCTCATACTCTTGCAGGGGGATGTGGAAGAAGGCCAGGGCCGGAAGCGGTTGTCCGCCGTTGGCTTGGGTGAAGCGGGCACTCTGTTCGCGGTACCAAGCTATCTGGTCGAAGTGAATCCAGTCGTAAGCACCATAGAGCTTCTCGGGCTGGTAGTCGTTGGAGTCCAAGAAGTAGAGCACGGCTTCGGTCTTCCCTCCGGCTCCTTGGACGGGGAGGATGCAATTGCCGCAGCCTTTGATGTCCTTCGGGCCTTTCTCGCCCACGTAGTAAGGCGATTGCAGCAGGAAGTCATAAATCTCGTCCTTGGTCAGGTATTCCGCATCGTGGTTGCCCATGGTTACGACGAAAGGCATCTTCAGTTCGTTGAAGAGGTCTGTCACGGCTTTCCAGCCTTCACGGGCAGGGTCGTCGGTCACCACGTCGCCGCTCAATACGGCCAAGTCGGGCTGTTCGGCCTTCAGCACCGCGCGGATGGTGGCCTCGGTGTCGGCACATCCCGCCGACTTCGGTGTCCAATGCAGGTCCGTGAACTGGACGATTTTGAATTTGCCGTCCTTGAAAGCGAAAGTTTGCTTTTGTGCATAGCCGGTTGCGGACATCCAGCCCAGCAACATCAGCATGAGGAGTATTGTCTTGTTCATTGTATGGGATTGATTAAATGATAATGTATCAGAGTGATTTTACTTACAGGATTTCTATCTCGTCCAACGCAAAATTGCTGGGATTACCCTCATTATAATACCCTTTTGGGCAGGGACCACCACCTATCAGTTCCAAGCGCACGAAGGAGGTTTCGACCTCCGGGAAGCACAGGGACATCGGAAATCGGATGGCCTCTGTAGGCGAGAAGTCGTAAGTGAACAAGCTATCAGCCACGGACACAAAGTGCTCGCCGTTCATCGACACGGAAACCCGCGCCGCGCGAACCGGCCACAACGCATTCCACGGACGCCAAAGCGAAGCGAAAGACACTTCACTGACCTTCCGGAGCTGGTGCAACTTCAGGACAAGCTGCATGGTGTCCCGATGGAAAGTGAGCCAGCGATGATGGTCGCGAGCATCTCCACGGCGGCCATCCGTCAGAGAATGAATATTGCACAAGTCCCCCAAGGAAGGCGTCTCACTATACGAATAGGTACAACCCGTAGCCGCATTGACGGCAAAATCGGTCTTCGTCACGCGTCCCAAGGGTTTCCCGTTCCGATAAGCTGCGGCATAGACCACAGCATCTTCGGTGAGGAGAAGGGGGGATTCATACCGCGGGGACGAGGCCGTTACCACCGAATCGTTCAGAGTGTATCGGATCTCCGCATCGGGGCAGAAGGTGTGCAAATCCACTTCATAAGCCCCGTCCGTTTCACTCCATGTGCCGGAGGCGACCACTTCGTAAAAACTGCGGCATGCATTCACTCCGCGCAAGTCCAAACGGCGGAACTCTTTATCCAGACGACAAGTAAAGTTATCAAAGTTCTTCTGTGCGGGTCGGGTCCATTGTACTTCGGCCATGGCAAGCAGGCGGGGGAAGGCCATGTATTCAAAGTGTTCCGGCGTCTGGATATATTCCCCCCAGACATTGGCTTGGGTGCCGATGATGTAGCCCTGTTCCTCCGGCGTCAAGGTTGTAGGCACGGGGTCGTAGGCATAGACCGTGTCCAGGGGCAGAAACCCTCGCATGGCCATAGGCTCTTCTTCGGGTACGGTCTGGTAGAAATCGAAATAGCATCGCACGCCGGGCGTCATGATGACACGGTGCTTCTGCCGTGCTGCCTCGATGCCACCTACCTCACCGCGCCAGGACATGACCGTGGCGTTGGGCGCCAGGCCGCCTTGCAGGATTTCGTCCCAGCCGATGATGTCGCGTCCGCGGCTATTGACAAACCGCTCAATACGATGGATGAACCAGCTCTGCAGGGCTTCCTCGTCGGGCAGGCCCTCGCGCTTTATCAGGGCTTGGCAGTGGGCGCACTTCTTCCACGCCTTCTTGGGGCACTCGTCGCCCCCAATGTGGATGTAGTGACTGGGGAAGAGGTCCATCACCTCGGTCAGCACGTCCTCCAGGAAGCGGAAGGTATTCTCCTTGGGGCAGAATACCTCATCGAACACGTCGAAGTAGTCGCGCACCACGTAGGTCTTGCCTAATCCGCAGGACAGCTCCGGATAGGCAGCCAGGGCGGCTGAGGCATGGCCGGGCATCTCGATCTCGGGCACCACCGTGATGAAGCGGTCGGCGGCATAGCGCACAATCTCGCGGATTTCGTCCTGGGTGTAATAGCCGCGCTGCTCCTTCCCATCAAAGCGGCGAGGATAGTAGTAGTCCGAATGCCCCACTTGCGTCTGCGAACGGTGCGAGCCGACTTCGGTCAGGCGGGGATACTTCTTGATTTCGATGCGCCAGCCCTGGTCGTCGGTCAGGTGGAAGTGGAAGACGTTCATCTTGTAGGAAGCCATCAGGTCAATGAACTTCAGCACCTCCTCCTTGGGCAGGAAGTTGCGACCGACGTCCATCATTGCGCCGCGGTGGGAGAAGCGGGGTGCGTCCTCGATACGGACGGCCGGTATCTCCAACGCCCCCGCAAAGGTCTGCGTGGCATCATAAATATCCGTCGGAAGCAGTTGCAGCAGGGACTGCACGCCATAGAACCAGCCGGCTCCCGTAGCGTTGGATGCGATGCGGATGCCTTGTCTGTCTGCCTCCAGCCGGTAAGCTTCGTCGGTCAAGGTACTGTCTGTGGTCAGGCAAATGGCTGCCTCGGCAGCTTCGGGCACGGCTTTAAGGGAGACGGACGTGTGCTGCAAGGCATCAGCCAGGTAACGGAATACTTGTTGTGCCGGCCCACCTTCGGGGAGGGATACGGTGACCTCTTCCGGCAGGACATACTTTCCCGATAGGGTTTCCAATTGGTTAGGCATCGGAATAATGCCCAAAGCCGCGTTGCCCCCGTCCTTCATGCACGACGAGAGGGCGAGGGACGCGGCTACCAACCAACAAAGTATCTTTCCTTTCTTCATAACTGTTGAGATAAAAGAGTGGGATATTCGCGGACGGTGTGCAAAATCAGTTCGCCAAACAGGGTATTGGTCCATGCAAACCACGAGCGGGTGAAGTCCTTGGCATCGTTCACGTTGAAGGACTCGTGCATGAAGCCCGTGCCGCCGTCCGTGTCGCGCAACATCCGCAGGCAGTCGCGCACCTCGTCGGCGTCGTCCGTGGTGAAGGCCTTCATGATGAGGCTCATGGGCCAGGCATAGTTCAGTCCCACGTGCGGGCCGCCCACGCCTTCGCCCGCCTTGCCGCGGAAGAAGTAGGGATTGTTGTCGCTCCAAATCATCTTGCGGGTGTTGCGGTAGATGGCATCTTTCGGCGAGCAGTAGCCCAAATAAGGTGCGGCCAGCAGGCTGGGCACGTTGGCGTCGTCCATACAGAGGGCGTTGCCGTAGCCGTCTACCTCGAAGGCATAGATGCGGCCGCAGACCGGATGATTGACGATGGCATAGCGACGGATGGCTTCGTCCACCTCTTCGGCCAGGGCCTGACACTCCGAGGCAAAGGCTTCATCCCGACGAATGCTCCGCTCCATCTCCGCCAACTGACGCAGGGAGACCACGGCAAACATGTTGGAGGGCACGAGGAAGCCGTATTGAGTGGCATCGTCCGACGGACGGAAAGCCGAGACAATGAGCCCGACGGGCTTCACCGGCGCACCCCAGCCGTTGTTGATTTGCGAGTCCGTGGGACGGTCGCAGTCGCGCCGGAAGCTGTACGGGCCCAGTCCGTCCTTGCGCTGTTGCTCCTTGAAGGTCTTCACCACCAGTGTCATGGCCGTGTGCCATTGGGCGTCGAAGGGAGCCGTGTCACCCGTCAGCTTCCAGTAGTGGTAGGCCAGGCGGATGGGGTAGCAGAGGGAGTCAATCTCCCATTTGCGCTCGTGCAGCTCCTTCACCATGTGTTGCGTGTGGTCCGTCTCCCAATAGCTGCCCAAGGGGCCGTCGTTGAAGGCGTTGGCGTAGGGGTCGATGCAGATGCACTCTGCCTGCCGGCGGATGAGGCCCTCGACCAGGCGGCGGAGCGGTTCGTCATCCTTCATCAGGGGCAGGTAGGGCCATACCTGGGCGGACGAGTCGCGCAACCACATGGCCTCAATGTCGCCGGTGATGACGAATGTGTCCGGCTTGCCGTCCTTCACAGTGTGCTTGACGGTGGTGTCCAACGTGTTGGGGAAACAGTTCTCGAACATCCAGCGCAGCTTCTCGTCCTTGATTTTCGGTTTGGTCTCGGCGATGACGGCCTCCACAGCCCGGGAGGTGAAGTGGCGTTTGTCCGGCGCGGGGCGCAGGGATTTATACGTGGATGACCCGCCAGCCGCAGCGGCCAGTGAGTCAAAAGGATGTACGGCCAGAGCGGCCAGGGCGAGCCCTCCCGTCTGGAGAAAGCGGCGTCGCGACATGCTATTGTTTCCTTTCATAAGTATATATTATATAGGTGTAATCAAAAACTTTGCCCGATAGTAATTGAGAACCGCGCTCGATGGTATCCGCAACATCTGCGGATACTCATCCGCAACATCTGCGGATACCCATCCGCAACACCTGCGGATACCCATCCGCAACACCTGCGGATACCTATCCACAACACCTGCGGATAAGTATCCGGAGCGCTTACGGATAAATCCGCTGTCCGGGAGTCACTTCTATCCGTTTTTCCTTGTCCCCATAAAGCACAACCAGCGTGAAGGGGATGTTGGTGTTGACCGTGATGCGCGGTTCGGCGTCGGGCGAGCGGCGTGCGTCCGCCTTGAGGTCGATCATTCCGTCCGGGCCGAAGGGATAACGCTCGATGCCGTTTTCCTCCGTCAGGTTCAAGTCCCAGACAATTTCGCGCTCCACGTAGTCGCCCCGGATGCCGATGATAAACTCTATCAGCTCCGCGATGGGCGGCAGGCCGGCCCAGCCGACAAACTCCTTGCGGGCCATGAAGCCGGGAGCGGCCGTCTCGGGGGCATAGTATTCCCAGAAGGTGCCGGTGTTCTTGTAGACTTGCAGCACCTCGGCGTAGTGGTTCAGACAGATTTCACGCGCCAGACGGCGGTAGCCCTTCTCCACCAGTCCGCGCATCACCATGTAGTTGGTGCCGGGCCAGATGCCGCCTTGCCAGTAGCGGCCGTTCGCCTTGTATTTGGGATGATTGGCCGCCAGCGAGGGGACTCGTCCCGGGCGGTTGAAGGTGGCGGTGTCCTCCAAGTGGGCTACCAGACGGTCCAGGCGGGTGCTGTCCAGCACGTCGGTGTACAAAGCCCAGTAGGCACCGATGCCCTGCGTGGTGCAGAGCGAGCCGTCGGCATATTGGTCGTAGAGGAAGCCTGTCTTCTCGTCCCACAGATTCTCGCGGATGTACTTCTTCAACATCTTGGCCTCGTCCTCGAAGTCCTCGATTTCCTGCCAACGCTCCAGGTAGAAGCCCATCTGGAGCAGGAGGTTGGCTGTAAAGAGTTGTTGCAGATTGGTGTCCAGCCAGATCATGTGGCCGTGGCTGTAGATGGGGCTGTATTCCTCGGGCACGCGGGGCATGTTGTCCATCCCCGTACCCCAGCCGCTGGACCAGTACATGCCGTTGCGCCACGTGTGGTTCAGGCGCAGCCACTTGTAGTAGGCGCAGAGGGCGGGGAAAATCTTGTGCAGGCGCTCTGTGTCGCCGAATTGATGATAGTAAACCATCTCGCACCACGGCATCAGGTTGGGCCCGGTGCTGGTGGGGTCGTAACGCTCGAAGCAGTCGGCACCGTCGGCCTTGATCTCGCGACAGATGAAGCCGTCGGGATGTTGCTTGGCATAGAAGTTATCCAGCGTCTGCTGGAAGGGGAAGAACCGCGCACCGTAGCGGGCGAACATCAGCATGAACGAGGAGTCCCACATGAAGATGTTGCCGTTGTAGGCCGTGTCCAGGTAGCTGGAGACGAAGCCCGAGCCTTCCTGCGGAGCGCGGATGTTGCCCACAGCAATCTCCCAGGCACGCCAGTACATTTCAATTTCTTTCGGATGTCCCGCCCAGATGGGATTGGGCAAGATCTGTTTGGCTTCTGCGAAGCTCTTGGGGGTGATGACTTGGGGCTTGGCCACGCGGTATTCGTTCTCCGTGACCAAAGGCTCCTTGACATACGTGTTCTTGTAGGGCAGGTGGTATTTCTCGTCGTTGCCGCAGCTTTGCGCGTCCACCCGGACGGCAAAGGCCAAGCAAAGCAACAAGGTAAAGAAGAAGTGTCTCTGCATGAGGCGGAAGTTGTTTTTAAATGAGTAGGTAAATAATAATTTATCGGGCTTTGCCCGCAATGGTTTACAGTCCGAGCACCTTCTTGATTTTGTGGAAGATGTCGCTGTTTTCGTAGACGCCGGTGAATTCCTGGGCACCGGGGCCGAAGGCATAGACGGGCACCATGACGCCGCTGTGGTCGCCAGTGGAGAACTTGCCTATAATCTTGCCTTCCTTCAGGTCGCCGCCCACGAGGGTCAAGCCACCCGTCTCATGGTCTGCCGTGACGATAACCAGCGTTTCGCCGTCGCGGGCAGCCCACTCATAGATGGCGCCGATGGTGCGGTCGAAGTCGTGCGTCTCCTGCATCAGCATGTCCAGGTCGTTAAAGTGGCCATAGTCGTCCAGCTGGGAGCCTTCGATCATCATGAAGAAGCCCTTCTCATTCTGATCCAGCAGGTCGAGACCTTTCAGCGAGGCGCGGGCCAGGAGGTCGCCGCGTTCGGCTGGCACGGGGGTATCCACTTCGTAAGGCACGGCGAACACTTTGCCGCTCTTGATTTGAGTCAGTTCCTCCCACGTCTTGGGTGTCTGATAGCCCTTGGCGCGAAGTTCGGCAAAGAGGTCGCGACCGTCTGTGCGGTTCTTGAACAGCTTAGCACCGCCACCGAAAACGTACTGCACGGGACTGTTCACATAATCGGCCACGATGGCTTCTTCCTGGTCACGGTCGATGTTGTGGCAGCAGAAGTCGGCTGGGGTAGCATCCCACAGGCGGCAAGTCACGGCAATGCCGGTGGACAGGCCCTTGTCGGCAGCCAGATTGATGAGGGACGGTTGAGGATTGCCCAAAGTGTCCACGCCGACTGCATGATATAAGGTCTTCTGTCCGATGGCCATGGCGGTGCCGCCTGCGCCGGAGTCAGTGATCAGGCGGTTGGCGCAGTAGGTCTTCGAGAGGCCCACGGCCTGGCAGTTGTCCGTCAGGAAGAGCTTGCCACGGTTGGCCGTCCAGGCGGAGTAGACGTGCATCAGGCTCATGCCGTCGCCTATCATCAGGATGACATTCTTCACCTTCTTGCCTTGCGGCGGGGTTATCTTGGTCACCTCATACGGGTGTTCCATCACGTATGTTTGTTCTTTGTCACGACGGCTTTGTGCTGAGATTGCGCCGGGCATCAGAGCCAGCGCCAAAGCTGCTACGAGGCAGCGGTTCATTATACTGTTCATCACGATTGGTTTTTAAAGGTTTTTACTTCACACTTACCAGCACCGGCGCATGGTCAGACAGGTAGGCATATCCTTCGGTCTCGGCCAGGATGCCGTACTTCAGCACTTCGAGGCCGTTCTTTACGAAGATGTAGTCGATGCGTTCGCGGTGCTCGAAGGGAACATTGCCAAAGTCGTGGAACGTCCAGTTCGGTCCGTAAACCAAGTCGGCTACGGTGCGTGCGTCGGTCAGGTGTTTGGGGTCGGCCGTGTCTGTCACTTGCTTGATGACGTCCGATTCCGGTTCGGCGTTGAAGTCGCCTGTCAGAATTACCGGCAGATCACCACCAAGCTCCTGAATCTTGTCCAATACCAGCTTGACGCCTTCGCGACGGGCAGCTACACCCACATGGTCCAGGTGCGTGTTCAGCACAAAGAGTTCCTTGCCCGTCAGCTTGTCTTGCAATTTTGCCCAAGTGGCGATGCGTTCGCAGGCACCGTCCCACCCCTTTGAGCCGGCCACTTCGGGCGTCTCGCTCAGCCAGAACCAGCCGCTATCTTTTGCAGTGAAGCGATCTTTGCGATACCACAAGGCACTGTATTCACCGGCTTCCTTACCATCCTCGCGGCCTACGCCGATGGACTCATAGCCCGGCAGGCGTTGGCGGAGGTCTTCCATTTGGTTGTGCAACACCTCCTGGGTACCCACGATGTCCGCATCATAGAAACGGATGGCATTAGCCACACGATCCTTACGATCGTTCCAATTGTTCAGGCTGTCATCCGGATTGTCATAACGGACGTTGAACGACATCACATTGACAGGATCGTCCGTCTGTACGGTGGCCTGCTGACCTCCCTGGCCGCATGCAGCAACCAGGAACGGCAAAATCAACAAATAAATCTTCTTCATATCTGCTCAGTTCTTTTTAGTCTGCAAAGTTAATCCTTTCTCTATTTCAGGTATAAGGCCGAGGCGGGAATTTGCTCCAGTTTTTCAGCCGAAGGCAATTGCCAAGCCCAGCTGAGGTGCTCGCCTTCATAATCCTCTATATACATCAGCTTGTAGGCATGGAAACCTTTTTGGAGGGCAATCATCCCCGTGGCGGGAATGGCGGCGTGCGAGCCGTCGTTGTTCACCACCAACGTGTTGTCAATGTAGAGCACGCTGCCGTCGTCCGAACGAGTCATAAACGTGTAGACTCCGTCTTCCGGCACATGGAGGTAGCCCGTGAAGATGAAGGCGAAGTGGTCTGCCTGCTTTGCGCCCTTGATGGAAGGTTCGGGCAGGGTACCTTGCGCTAGTAAACGGGTCTTGGCGATGTCAGCCACACACTGGTACAAGCCTTCATAGTACTGATAGGAAGTACCGTTCTTTGCGGGCTGCACGGACAGAGCCGGTTTCAGTTCCGCCTTGGTGGCCTCAATGGAGAGTGTGCGGCTGGGACGGAAACCGTCCTTGAAGCCTTTGGCCTTCAGCTGCGTGGTGCGAGTCAATTCAATGGGCTGGCTGTAGACGGGTGAGGCTTCCGTCGGCTCGGTGCCATCCAAGGTATAATGGATTTGGGCACCGGCTGTGGTCGTGGCCAGCGTCACACTCACCTTGTCCAGGAAGAGGTTCAGGTCCTTGTCCACGTAGGGGATGGAAACCGTGGCCTCGTTCGTGTAGGAGTACGGGGCTGCCTCGGCGGACGTGCCACGCTGGGTGTTGGGCTGATTGGTCAGGGTGAAGCGCAGTTCGCCGCCTTCCATCAGTTGGGCGTAGGTGATGTAGTTCACGTCGATGGACTTGCCGTTCAATTCCACTTTATCTATATAGATGTTCTTACGGGGATTGTTGGCCGTGACGGTCAGCGTCTTGCCGTTAGCCAAGGTCAGCACAGCCTTCTCGAAGAGCGGGGTAGTCAAGGCAAATTCACCTGTGCCCGGGCAAACGGAATAGAAACCCAGTGCCGAGAGGATGTACCAAGCCGACATCTGTCCGCAGTCCTCGTTGCCGATAATGCCTTCGGGAGTGGGAGCATACATCTCGTCCAGCAGACGGCGTGTCATCTGTTGCGTCTTCCAAGGCTGACCTACATAATTATATAAGTAAGCAATATGGTGGCTCGGCTCGTTTCCATGCACGTATTGTCCGATGAGGCCCGTGATGTCCACCAAGTCGCCGTCCACTTGCTGAGTAACGGTGAAGATGGAGTCCAGATCGGCCGTGAACCGGGGCATGCCGCCGAAGAGTTGCATCATGCCGTTCACATCGTGCGGCACAAAGAAGCGGTATTGCCAAGCTGTGGCCTCGGTATAGGCGCGGCCCACTTCTACGGGATTGAAGGGAGTCTCCCAGTTGCCGTCCTCACGCTTGGGGCGGAAGAAGCGGGTAGAGCCGTCGAATACGTTGATGTAGTTCTGCGAGCGTTCGATGAAGGTGGCATACACATCATCGCGACCCATAGCCTTAGCCATCTGGGCGATGCACCAGTCATCGTAGGCAAATTCCAACAGACAGGAGATGGATTCCTTCTTGATGTTGGCAGGGATGAAGCCGTTCTTCACGTAGTAGTCGGCCCCCTTCTCGTTCTTCTCGGCGGAAACGGCCATGGCTTCCAAAGCTTTCTCTGCATCGAAGCCGCGGATGCCCTTCAGGTAGGCGTCGACGATGACGGAAACGGAATGGTAGCCGATCATCGTGCCCGTTTCTCCGGCAGACAGCGACCAAATAGGCAGTTCGCCCGAAGCATCGTAAATGTCGAGGAAGGAATTGATCATTGCGTTAACCAGCGTGGTATCCGTCAGGGTCATCAGCGGATTCCAGGCGCGGAAAGTGTCCCACAGGGAGAACGTGTTATAGCGCACTTGTCCTTCGGGCAGTTGACCGATTTCCATATTGTGGCGGCGATATTGTCCGCTGACATCGCTCACGGTATTGGGAACCACCAGGGTATGATACAAAGCCGTGTAGAAGTTGGTCAATTCGGCTTCCGTACCACCTTCCACATGAATGATATCAAGTGCCTGTTCCCATTGGTTGCGGGCAGCGGCACGCACGGCATCAAAGTCGAAGTCCTTCACCTCGGCTTCCAGATTCCGGCGGGCGTTGTCCACGCTTACAGTTGAAATGCCGACTTTAACAACTACAGGTTGTCCGTCAGTATGGTCGAAGGAAAGTACTGCCATTCGTCCGTCTTTGCCAAACTTTGTGGCTTGGAAAGGTTTGGAGAACTGGGCCGCAAAGTATATATACTGGTTGTCCGTCCAGCCGCGGGTGCGGCGCATACCGGTCAGTTCATTCTCTGTAGATTGGTTCAGGGACGCTTCATAGATATGCTCGTTGTCCAGCAGGTGTGTCCAATCCACGATGATACTGGCCTCACCGTCCTTGGGAAAGGTGTAGCGGTGTACGCCCGTGTGGGTCGTGGCGGTCAGTTCGGCCTTGATGTGTTCATCTGAAAGCATCACGCTGTAATAGCCCGCTTCAGCCTCTTCATTTTGGTGGGAGAAGGCGGCTGCCCGGTAGACAGTGTCAGCCTCCAGGTTGATTATTTGGGTAGTGGGGCGGAACAAGAGATCGCCCAGGTCAATGCACCCCGTACCGCTGAGGTGGGTGTGCGAAAAGCCTTTCAGCGTCTGGTCGCTGTAATGATAACCGGCGCAGGCATCCCAGTTGCCGGCACGGGTGTCGGGACTGAGCTGTACAGCGCCATGGGGTACCGTGGCTCCCGGATAAGTATGTCCGTGAAAGCCCGTCCCGATGAACGGGTCTACATAGTCTACATTCGCCTGCCGCTCTGGCGTGCAAGCCAGGCACGTACCAAGGATAAGAGCAGCACTTACAAGAATTCTTGTTTTCATCAGCTTATTGGATTGATTTTATGGGAAAGTCTGCAAGAATAGGGATAGATATCCCCGTCCTTGCAGACTCTTAATTAATTATATTTCGAGCATTACTCTCACAGATTATAACCAGGGTTCTGATTCAACAAACCATTAGAGTTTACCAATTGATTTGAAGGATAAGGGAATACCATATAGTGGTCATCGTAGGGTCTCTTATTCATATAATCCCCATAAACGCCAATTGTATAAGAAGATTCCGGATCTGAACGATTTACATAATTACGAACACGATGACTAGCATTCAATTCATCAGCAGCCAATTCCTTAATTTCCGCATTGCTAGAGCGATGCCAACGCTTCAGATCAAACAAATGGTCGGTAAACTCAAAAGCCAATTCACAACGACGTTCGTGATAGAGATCTGTCATCGTAGCAGTATGGTCCAATGGATTCAAGTTGGAACGATTGCGAATGCGATTCAAATCATTCGTTGCCAAATCAGCTTGGTTAGTCATTAAATAGGCCTCTGCGCGGAACAACAACATCTCAGCAAAACGTATAACTGGGAAGTTCACACGTGCCGTTCCAAAGTCACCATTAGTATTTACATAACCATTTTCCAATGGATCGGCAAAGCCAAAGGGTTCCATATATTTGTTTATCATGAAACCTGATTCTATCTCTGAAGGATCGTAGAACCGCATGGTTTCTCCAAAATATTGGAATTCCTGATTATACTCCAGAATAGAACGCACTATGCGGTCATTCCCTTCTCCATCTTTCAGCATTTCTTCATAGATGTCATAGGTTGGCTTCAACTGTCCCCAACCGTTATATTTTCCCCAACCTTGGTATTGAAGAATCACACCTGGGAATTTGGAGCCTCCCCCTTCTGCACCGCCAGTGCTAGGAATAGACCATAAATATTCCTTATTCCAATAGTCTGCAAAATCAGATGAATACAACTGGGCGAACGTATCCGCCAAGTCGCGGCCATAAGTTGTTTCCAAGTCATTCACCAGATTGATTACATCCTGCCATTTAGTCTCATCCCACGTGGCCCAGTAAGCATAGACCTTTACCTTGAAAGCCACAGCAGCAGCGTCATGGGCACGACCTTGATTGGACGCATCATATTCCTCAAAACGAGGCAAATATTCCATAGCCTTGTCCATGTCTTCAATAATCAAGCGATAATTCTCTATCACTGACTCACGCTGAGGCGGGATAGAGTTATCGTATCCATTCGGAAAATCCTCATAACGCACGAAAGGTACTCCTTGTTCGTCCAATCCATAGCGATAGGCTATCAGGAAATGAGCCCAACCTCGTGTAAAATAGGCTTCGCCCAGGCTTCTGGTTTCCACTTCGCTTAACGCGGTACTTTTTTGCTTATTCAACAACTGTTCAATCACCCAATTGGAACGAGCCATCACCACATACAAAGCATCAAATGTATCTGCCAACGGATCTTCATCTCCGGTATATTCAAAAGTGGCTAATGTAGAGAAAGCACAAGTTCTTCCCCAAACGACATCGTTAGCACCAATCTGCTCATCAAACAAATCACGACCGTATAAGACTTCCTGATGGAAACGCTCATATAAGGCATCCACTGCATCTATAGCCTGCTGGTCATTCATGAAATACTGGTCCGTGGTCGCATTTCCTTCAGGCTGCACATCCAGAAAATCGCTGCAAGAGGTGGTCAGCAACGAGGCAGCCATGGCAAAAAGCAATATATTCTTTTTCATAATCTAAGTTTCTTCGTTAGTAAGGATTAGTAAGTCAGTTTCACACCCAGGGAGAATACGCGAGATACCGGATACTTCAAGGCATCCCAGCCACCGCATTCAGGGTCCATACCGGAGTAGGGAGTGAAAGTCACCAGGTTCTCACCGCTCAAGAAGAGGGAGAGACTGCTGTTGCGCTCGTTGGCGTGAGACCACTTGCGGAGCACATCCGTCAAGTCGTAAGAGACTGTCACGTTCTTCAGACGCAGGTAGGAGGCGTTCTCCAAATACCAGTCGGACGGTGTATTAAAGTTCCCATTCGTATCACTTCTGGTTAAACGAGGAATATCTGAACCCGTATTCGTCGGACTCCAAGCATTCAGAATTTCATTCGAACGATTAAATCCACCATCTGCATCATTCAGCAAAACATACTTGGCCACATAAGCTGCCTTAGCACCACCTACACCTTGGAACATGGCACTGAATGCCAATTTCTTCCAATTGAATCCAAAGGAGAAAGCAAAGGTGGTCTTAGGAGTAGCGCTGCCCATATACTGACGGTCGGAATCAGAAATCTGGCCATCGCCATTGGCATCCACAAACTTCAAGTCACCGGCCTGCGCATTCGGCTGAATCCGATTGCCGTTTTTGTCCACATAATTAGCCGCTTCTTCATCACTTTGGAAGATACCGTCCGTCTTAATCAGATAAAATGAGTTCAAAGGTTCTCCCTCAGCCGTGCGATAAAAATAAGGCAAACTACGGAAACTCGTGTCATTGGTCCAAACACCCGGAGTTCCATCAGCATTTTGGACTCCAATATCAGATACCCAGTTCTTCAAGTACGAGAAGTTGCCCGATACGAAGTAAGACCAGTCATCATTAATCTTGTCACTCCAACTGGCGGCCAACTCAAAACCGCGGTTACGAACTTCACCCAAGTTGACCAACATGGCATCAATACCAATAGTTGTCGGCCAGTTAATCGTTTGGGATTGAATCAAGTTAAACGTACGCTTGTCAAAGTAGTCCATAGAGACAGACAAACGGTCATTGAACATAGACAAATCCAAACCCAAGTCCCATTGCTCGGAAGTTTCCCAAGTCAAGTTAGGATTCAAAGCGGTGGCATTGTAAATAAAAGCATCCCAAGTAGCATTGCCTGAAACGCCATACTGAGCTCCTTCTGCCCAAATAGTGCGACTCAAAACATTTGATTTATAGTTATAGCCTATAGAACCCAGATTACCTACACGGCCCCAAGATGCACGCAACTTCAACAGGTTGACAAGATCCGTTTTGGGGAAGAACTTTTCTTTGGAAATTTTCCAAGCAGCTGTTACAGCGGGAAAATCACCGTAGTTGTTATCCTTCGGCAGACGTCCGGCATAGTCCCGACGCCAAGACGCTGTTACAAAATAACGGTCATCATAAGAATAAGCAGCACGAGCTATTACAGACACGTTAGCATCCGGTCCTGTTAAATAATCATCAGCTGATAGATTAGATGCATAAGCCAAATACTGCAGATAAGCCGACTCGTCAGCCAGCCCCGTACCTGTCACTTCAAAGCCACGGTTTTCATAATGGTCAGCTGTTGTAGAAAGTAAAGCTCCAACTGTATGCTTGCCAAAACTATTGTCATACGTCAAGGTATTTTCTGTTTTCCAAGCACTCGTGCGATAAGAAGATTCTACCAATGAGTTAGATTCATTAGGCTTTCCCGGCTCGTCACGAAGAGGGCTGAAGTCTTTATTATAATTGGAAGTCAAATTATAGGTGAATCGGCTCGTAAATTTCAAACCCGGAACTACATTGGCAATTTCCAACGTGGTAGTACTCCACAAATCACTTGTCTTATTGAAAATATTATCGGCTTCCAACAAACGCACCGGATTCACAGCATCGCCATGTGCATCCGCATAACCGCTGCCATACTGGGCAATGTAGTCAGGATCTTCTGTCGTAGTGCCTCCATATGTGCCATCCAGCGGATTGTAAATGGTAGCACTGGCAGGCATATATACGGCAGAAAGGATCGGACCGGTATAGCCATCGTTTTCAGTATCTTTACTACGGCTGTCCGTATTTTGCCAAATGAAATCCTCGGAAACAGTCACCCACTTGTTCAGTTTCATCTTGCCGTTGTAGCGCACGGACAAGTCCTTTTTATAGGTATTAATCAAAACGCCTTGATCATTGTTCATAGCAAACGATATGCGGTTGGTGAAGTTCTCCGTACCCACATTCAATGCTACATTGTGACGCTGATAGAAAGCCGTGCGGAAGATGGCGTCCATCCAATCCGTACGGGTGGTCGTAATCCAAGGGTTCTTCTCCGGATTCCATCCATCGGGAATAGGTATGCCGGCATTGGCATACGATTGCTGACGCATCCACAACTGCTGCTCAGCGTTCAATGGTTCGATGAGGTTGGAAGCCTGGCGGATACCAAATACACCGTCATACGAAACGGAAGGAGCACCTTCCTTGGCCTTCTTGGTCGTCACCAGGATAACACCGCCGGCACCGGACTGGGCACCATAGATGGCGGCAGAAGCGGCGTCCTTCAGGACTACGATGCTCTCGATATCGTTCATGGAAGAAATAGGTGCACCCGGCACGCCGTCTACTACCCACAGCACGTTGTCGCCGTTCTGCGAGCCTTGGCCGCGGATGACAATATTGGGCGTGGACGTCGGGTCACCACCGTTGGACGTGATGGTCACGCCCGGCAACTGGCCTTGCAACATGCCCTCGGTGGAGGTCACGGGGCGGATGGCCAGTTCGTCCGTATTATCTACGATACCCACGGAAGCGGACAAGTCCTGCTTGCGGGTCTGGGCACCATAACCCAAGACTACCACTTCTTCCAGCATCTCAGTATCTTCTTGCAAAATGATGTTCAGCTGTTTTTCGCTGACGGGGACTTCCTGCGTGGTGAAGCCCACATAACTGATGACCAGGACGTCTCCCTTGTTGGCAGAAACGGTAAACTTACCGTCAATGTCGGTGATGACGCCTGTCGTCGTTCCTTTCACCAGCACGTTACCGCCGATGATGGGCAGACCGGTCTGGTCCTTCACAATTCCTGTCACGGAAATCTTCTGGGCGAATGCCCCAACCGATACGAACAATCCCAACAAAAGGATGAGAATTGTTCGACAGAATCTTAGATTGAATCGTTCCATTCTCGAAAATTTAAAGTTAAAAACACTTCTTATTTAATTTATGTGCAAAGGTTCAAAAAATTATATTACAGAAGTGTTACAGTGAAGTAACCATTTTGTTACAGTCTATACTTTATATAATTTCCCAGCTTATGTAACGACTTTTATTCTTAAATATAGGAAGAATGCTCCACGTCACCTGATGTCAGGCAACAGCGAGGAAGCCCCCAATAAATTGGCATTCTTCAACTCTGAAGGGGTAATCTTTGTATGATTCAGGATACGATGATAGGGGAAATCACGTAAAGCCTTTTCCATTCCTTTCCGGAAGAGCGGAAAAGCCGATGAAATGCCGCCTCCGAAGACTATCAACTGCGGCGCATATGTAAACATTATTACCTTTATCAATTCACCTAAATGTCCGCCAAATTCATCCCATATACATAAGGCAGCCTGTTCTCCCCGACGGGCTTTTTCAGCCCATTCGCCCGCATCAATCCCCTTATCCTTGAAGAAAAAACTACTACAATAATGTTCAAAATCTGCATCCCGGTAGGGCAAGGAACCGATCTCGCCGGCTCCGCGATACAAACCGCCGTAGAGCTTCCCGCCGATGATGATGCCCGCACCGATGCCTGTCCCGATGGTGACCCCCACCATATCCGAACAGGAGCGTCCGGCACCAAACCGGCTTTCCCCCAGGGCGAAGCAATTGCAATCATTGTCTACCGCCACCGGCACCCGGAATTTCTCTTCCAGCAAAGCCTTGAGCGGCACCTCCTTCCAGGCGGGAATATTGGCCACATCGTAGACAATGCCGGCCTGCGTATCCACGATGGAAGGGACCCCGATGCCGATGCCGGCCACCTGCGGGTCTATCAGCTCCTCAATCAGCCGAACCAGACAGCCGACCACCACCGAGGCCTCCTCATGTGCCGGGCAAGGCATCGAGCGATACTCCGTGCATTGTCCGTTCTCCACCCGCGCAATGCGGATATTGGTACCTCCCAGGTCTATGGCCAAATTCGAATGATTCATAGCTGTGCAATTTATCCTAGTTCAACGAAAGTTTCCGTTTATCAGAAGCGTGACCAGCCGGCTGCCGGCCTCCTGCCCGATGAAATCTATGAAGACAATGCTGCGACGCCGGCCTCCCTCCTGCCCCAGCCAGTCGGCCAAAGCCGGATTGACCCGGTCGGCAAAGGCTTGCGGCGTACCGTCGGGCAGGCCCGTGGCACTGGCAAAGGTGATGCCCCAGCGACGGGAAGTGTCCGGTTCGGCAGCCAGCGCTTCCCAATAGCGGAGGCAGGCCTTTATCTTTTGACCGGATTCGCGCTCCGAACGGTATTGATATTCATCCTGCAACAGGGCATGACCTTCCCGCCCGTCCTTGTCGAGCAGCGTCAGTATGCAAGTGGCGTCATCGGCCCAATCCCGGCAGGCAGCTCCCGGATAGTCCGCCATAGGCACGTCGCGAAGCAAAAAGAGAATCTTGCCCCGGCAATCGCCCAGCGTCAGGTCCGGACGGAAATCCTCCACAAACTTGGCGCGGTTGGACGGCACTGTCAGTGAGGCGGCCAACAGGGAAGCATAAGCTTCGGACGAACCGCCTTCGCGCTTCAGCGACACGACCAGGGCCTCCGCCGGATGCTTTTGCAAGAAGCGGAGGAAAGCAGGCAGCACATCCGTCTCCCAATAGATTTGCTGGAAGGCGGTGCCGTGAAACACGCCCAGCCGTCCGTCCTTCTCCTGCAAGCGGATGTCGAACGCACGGATGCCCCGCTGCAACTGGGTGGCAATGTCCAGCCCCTGCGTCTGCAAAGCCGGCCCGCCCAACCTGGCACCGCTGTCGTGCGTACCGGGCAGGGAGAGTTTGCACAAAGGAAACGCATCGGGCAACGCGCCCATCCAATCCGCCGTTTCCACAGCCGGCACCGGACGGACAGCGCCTTCCTGCGCCCGGGATGCCGTGATGCCCGAGATGCAAAGACAGAGAATGATGCCTATCCACGTTCTATACAGTTGCTTCATTGCTTGCTCGTTTATAAGTCTGTTTTATGCGTTGCAAATGTAGCCGCATTTCCGGCAAACAAATCCTCATTTCGCGCAAATGAATCCTCATTTTGCGCAGAAATTGCCGGGAAACATGCTTTCATGCCGTCGGAAAGAGTTCCGAAAGTCGCCGGAAAAAGTTCCGAAAGCCACGGGAAAAGTCCGCGAAGTAAGGAGAAAACTCTATTTCCAGCCTGGAAATACACATTTCTAGGCTGGAAATAGAGTTTTTTCCTTGCATAGTGAAGTTTTTCAAGCTACCTGGAAAACTTTTTCCGGCAGGTATAAAAAACGTTATCCTTGCCTTGCTTTCATTTTTTATGCCTACTTTTGGGCTGGGAAAGCAGGAAGACTCCTCCGGAAGGGGCTCTCCTCGCGACCTACACCTATTTATATATATAACATTTATGACAGCATCCGACAACACTCCCACGGCACGCCCGTTGCCTCAGCTGAAGGAACGGAAACAACCGGACGCCTGCCGCCCCGACGCACAGGCCTTGCTACGCGAAATATACGGCTACGAAGACTTCCGCGACCTGGAAATCTACGACAACCTCTTCCGAGGAAAAGATACGATTCAACTCTCCCAAGGCCAACTGATAGAGCACATCCTGCGCGAGGCGGAGAAAGCCCGCAGCGGTGAGGAAGACGTGGACAACATCCTGCTGACGGCGCCTACGGGTGCGGGCAAATCCTTGTTGTTCCAATTGCCCGCCATCTACCTGGGGCGCCGGTACGGGATGCTGACCCTGGTCGTCTCCCCGCTGAAGGCGTTGATAGTGGACCAGGTGGAGAGCCTGCAGGACACAGGCTACGACCGCGTGGGCTATGCCTCGTCCGACCTCTCGCCCGAACAGAAGGCGGAGGTGTATCGCCGGGTGCGCGAAGGCGAGATTGACCTGTTCTATCTCTCGCCCGAACTGCTCTTGTCCTACGACATCCGCCACTTCACGGGCGACCGCCACATCGGCCTGGTGGTGGTGGACGAGGCGCATACGGTGACCACGTGGGGCAAGGAGTTCCGTGTGGACTACTGGTTTCTGGGGCGCTACCTGCAAGGACTGAAAGATACATTGGGCTATGCCTTCCCCCTCTTCGCACTCACGGCCACGGCCGTATGGAATCCCAACGGCGACAACGACATGGTGTTCGAGACCATCCGCTCGCTGCAGATGGAGCCGTGCGTGCTCTACGTGGGCACGGTGAAGCGCAAGAACATCGGCTTCGACATCCGGCAGATGAGCATCGAGGAGGGCGAGACCTACGACAAGGCTAAGCAACGGGTCATCTCCGCCCGTGTGGAAGACTACCTGGAGCACCACAAGACGCTGCTCTACTATCCCTTTGCCGGCGGCATAGACATGCGCATCAAGTCGTGGGTACGGGCACAGAACTGGCATCTGGTGGCCTCCTACTACGGCAAGAAGGAGCGGGAGGAGAAGGCGCAGATCGTACAGGACTTCAAGAGCGGCGAGAAGCGGCTCATCGTGGCCACCAAGGCGTTCGGCATGGGCGTGGACATCAGCGACATCGACCGCGTGTATCACGTGGCACCATCCAGTACGTTCGTGGACTATATACAGGAAATAGGCCGTGCGGCCCGCGACAAGGACGTGCAGGGCGTGGCGGCCACTGACTTCCACGAGCGGGATTTCTACTACATGAAGCGGCTGCACCAGTTGGGCAACATCAGCCAGGATCAGCTGCTCTTCATCCTGGAGAAGCTGATGGAGGTGTACCGGATGAAGGGCGGCAAGCAGGAGATGCTGGTGTCGCTCTCCGACTTCGAGTTTGTGGTGAAGCTGCCGCGCGCCAAGAACAAGCTGGAGTATGAGTCCGAACTCAGCCAGTTCACCAAGACCGCCCTGTTATTATTGGAAGATGACCTGGCCCGCTGCTACGGCCACCCCCTACTGGAGGTCAGCCCCCGCAACCTGCTGACTGAGGGTTATATTCAGGACAAGACGGGGCCGGACTTTGCCAGGGAATATGCCGCCTACCTCACCCCCGTACCGGGCGAGGAGAACATCTACGTGGCACAACTGGAGAAACTTTGGGAAGAAGGCTTCCCCGAACTGGGCTACAAGGAGTTCAAGCAGAAGCTGAACAACGGCACCCTGCGCGAAGGCTCTCGTGCCGTGTCGGTGGGCAAACATGAAGTGTTGTTGAAGGAAGACGCGAAGGAGATCCGCGGAAAGCTGGACGCCCTCTTCAAGAGCCTGACGGCAATGATGAAGACGGCCCTGTTCAAGAGCAAGGGCAAATTCGAGGAAGAGGAACTGCGCAAGATTTTCCAGGAGCACCTGATGGACGTACGCTCGGCCAAGCGTTTCATCGGTTCGTTGCTGGAGAGCCGCACGGAAGAAGGGCGCAGCGTAAGCTACATCACCAGCGCCAAGAAGAAGGAGAGCAACGACCTGCTGTTCACCGTCACCCGCGGCTTCGACCTGCTGCTCTCCCGCTACCAGAAGCTGTGCGCCCAGCGCATCACGGGCAACCGGGGCGACCGGCTGACCTTCTACTGCACGCCGTTCTCGGACCTGAACACGCTGCTCAACCTGCTGTCCATGCTGGGTTGCCTGTCCTTCAGCGTGGAAGGCGGCGGCACACCCTGTGTACTCATCCGCTTTAACGACCCGGACAAACTGCAGAAACTGGCCGACACATTCGAATACCGGAACCACATTCTCTACACCAACGAGCGTATCTTCGAGGAGCAGATGGCACTGTTCTCCTTGTTCTTCAGCACGGACAAGCTGAATGACGCGCAACGCTGGGACTTCATCGAGGACTACTTCACCGGCATGAGCGTGAAGGAGCTGAAGGAGAAGTACGGGAAGTGATATATTATTTAGACGCGGATTGTGCGGATGAAGCGGAACTTAATTTTTTATCCGCCCAATCCGCCTAATCCGCGTCTAAAAGATTCTCCTTTTCTACAATTTCTGATACGCCAGCCGTTCGTCCCCGTTCTGCAGGTAGATGATGCCGCAGTAGCGGAAGCCGTGCTTCAGCAGGATGTGCTGCATGATGCGGTTGTCGCGATGGGTATCCGCCCGCAGATTGGGCACTTGCGCATAGCACCACTCCAGGCAGGCGGCGGACAAGCCATGGGTGTCTGCACGCCCTGCCAGACGGTGGATGGTGCCATAGGGTTGTGTATCGTCCAGCCATTGCCCGTCATAGATGCGGGCATAGGTGGGGTCTGCACCCACGATGAAGGCAAAGGTGCCCACGGGTTGGCCGGTCTCGTCTAGGCAGAGGTAACTGTTGCCGTGGGCGATGTCTTGCTTCACAATATCTTCAGTGGGATAGCCATGCGTCCATTGGTTCAGGTTGCCACTGCTGCGCATGATGCGCCTTCCCCGTTCATAGAGGTCCATCAAGACGGGAAGGTCAGCAGGAAGGGAATGTCGGATTTGTATCATACACTACAATTCAATGCTCTGTCTTCTTAACTTCGTTGCTTATCCGCGCAAAAGTACAAAGTTTACCTCATTTTCTCCGCTTTTGTTCTAATAATGTTGCAATGAGATAAAATAGTATCAGTATCATATCCTGCAATCGGCTACCTTTGTGGTGTGAAACAAAAACTACAATAACCATTACCTAATGCAAACATGGATATGAAGAAAATGACAATGGCTGCCGTATTCCTGACGGCAGGTTTGCTCGCGGCTTGCAACTCGGGCAAAAAAGAACAGACTTCTACAGAGGAAACCACAGTGCGCACCCCGGAAACGGAAGCCCTGCTGACCAACCTGAAAAAGACACCGGCACAAGGCATCATGTTCGGCCATCACGATGACACGGTCTACGGCATCGGCTGGGAAGGCGAAGAAGGCCGTTCGGACGTGAAGGATGTCTGCGGCGACTATCCCGCCGTCATCAGCTTCGACCTGGGCGAACTGGAGTTGGGTAATCCGAAAAATCTGGACAAGGTGGCTTTCGATACCCTGCGCAAAGAAATCCTGAAACAATATCAACGCGGCGGCATGGTCTCGCTGAGCTGGCATGCCCGCAATCCCAAGACTGGCGGTGATGCATGGGACGTAAGCGATTCTACGGTGGTGAAGTCCATCCTGCCCGGTGGTGAGAACCACGCCAAGTTTGCCACTTGGCTGAGCGATGTAGCCGGCTTCCTGAATTCGCTGCAAACGCCCGAAGGCGTAAAGATCCCCGTGCTCTTCCGTCCTTGGCACGAACATACCGGCAGCTGGTTCTGGTGGGGTGAGAAGCTCTGCTCGACCGATGAATACAAGACCTTGTGGCACATGACGGTAGATAGCCTCCGTGTACATGGCGTGGACAATGCGCTCTATGCCTACTCTTCCGGTTCGGAACCGCAAGACACCACTCAATACCTGGTACGCTATCCGGGCGACGACTATATCGACGTGATCGGCTTCGACACATACCAGTTTGACAAGGAAGCCTTCGTCAACGGTGTAGACCGCATGCTGAACATCATCACGACTATCGGCAAGACGCACGACAAGGTGCCCGCCATCACAGAAATCGGCTACGAAGGCGTTCCCGATGCCAAGTGGTGGACCGGTACACTCTATCCGATGGTAGAGAAGTATCCCAGCTTGTCTTATGTCCTGGTATGGCGCAATGCCCGCGAGAAGGTAACACACTATTATGCTCCCTACCCCGGCCAGGCTTCGGCTGCCGACTTTGTGGAGTTCTACAAGAACCCGCGGACGCTTTTCGCCTCAGAAGTGCAACTGTATAAGTAAGGAGTGAACTTCATACAAAGAACTATTAATCTCTATACAATACTATTTATGGAATCAACTTTCAATGAACGAGTAAAAGAACTCTTCCGCAAACACGAAGAACTGATTACAAGACCGAATATCCCCGTAGAAGACGGCAACGGCATCTTCACACGCTATAAATATCCTATCCTGACGGCCACACACGCCCCCATCTTCTGGCGTTATGACCTGGATGAGAAATCCAATCCCTACCTGATGGAACGCATCGGCGTCAATGCCACACTGAACTCGGGCGCCATCAAATGGAACGGCAAGTACCTGCTGGTGGTACGCGTGGAGGGAGCCGACCGCAAGTCTTTCTTCGCCGTGGCTGAAAGTCCCAACGGTGTAGACAACTTCCGCTTTTGGGACTATCCTATCACGATGCCGGATGACATAATCCCGGCCACCAACATCTACGACATGCGTCTCACCGCCCATGAAGACGGCTGGATTTATGGCATCTTCTGCGCCGAGCGTCACGATGACAATGCGCCCGCCGGAGACCTCTCTGCCGCAACAGCTACGGCCGGTATTGCCCGCACCAAGGACCTGAAGACGTGGGAACGCCTACCGGACCTGAAGAGCAAGAGCCAACAGCGTAACGTCGTATTGCACCCCGAATTCGTAGACGGCAAGTATGCCCTCTATACTCGTCCGCAAGACGGCTTCATCGATGCCGGTAGTGGCGGTGGCATCGGCTGGGCACTGGTGGATGACATCACGCACGCCGAAGTGAAGGAAGAGAAAATCATCGACCAACGCTATTACCACACCATCAAAGAAGTGAAAAACGGCGAGGGCCCGCACCCCATCAAGACTCCGAAGGGATGGTTGCACTTGGCTCACGGTGTTCGCGGATGTGCTGCCGGACTGCGCTATGTGCTCTACCTGTACATGACTTCCTTGGAAAATCCCTCCGAACTGATTGCTTCGCCTGCCGGAGCCATCATGGTACCCGAAGGCGAGGAGCGCGTGGGCGACGTGAGCAACGTACTTTTCTCCAACGGTTGGATTGCCGACGAGGATGGCAAGGTGTTCATCTACTACGCTTCCAGCGACACGCGGATGCACGTAGCCACTTCGACCGTGGACAAGCTGGTGGACTACTGTCTGAACACACCCGCCGACGGCTTCACGACTTCTGCATCGGTAGAAACACTGAAAAAACTGATCGATAAGAATATGAAGCTTATGAAGTAACACAAAAGTGCGTTTAGTGGTTAGCAGTTCACACCGCTAATCACTAAACGCTTCTTATTTTATCACTAAATATTGAATTGTTAATCACTAATCACTAGATCCATGGCAACACTGAAAGAAAAAGTGGGTTACGGCTTCGGAGATATGTCTTCGTCGATGTTTTGGAAGATTTTCTCCTACTATCTGCCATTCTTTTATTCCAACATCTTTGGGCTGACGCTGGCCGATGCAGGCTTGCTGATGCTGATTACTCGTATCTGGGACGCAGTATCCGACCCTATGATGGGTGTCATTGCCGATCGTACCAAGACCCGTTGGGGACGTTACCGCCCCTACCTGTTATGGATTGCCGCTCCTTTTGCCATCGCGGGTATCCTGCTATTCACCACACCTGAATGGAGCTATACCGGAAAACTGATCTGGGCGTATGCCACCTACATACTGATGATGACCGTTTATACAGGTATCAACGTGCCTTACGGCGCCATGCTGGGCGTGATGACGGACGACTCAAATACCAAGACCGTCTTCTCCTCCTACCGTATGTTTTTTGCCTACGGCGGCAGCTTCATCGCCTTGGGTGCTTGGGAACCTCTCTGCAACATGTTTAAGTCGATGGGCTATGGACAGGCAGACAGTTGGCAATATTCCATGATCATCATCGCCAGCATCTGCTTCTGCGGCTTCCTGCTGTGCTTCAGCATGACACGTGAACACGTGCAGAATGTCTCCGGCGAATCCTTGGGCAAGGACGTGAAATCCCTGCTGACCAACTCGCCTTGGTGGATTCTGAACGGCATTGCCTTGCTCTCCAACTTCTTCAACACCGTTCGTGGCGCTACGGCAGCCTATTACTTCAAGGACTGCGTCAGCACCGATGCCTTCCTGGACTTCGGAGTATTCAACATCGTACTCTATGCCGGCTTGTTCCTAATGATCGGCGAAGTGTGCAACATGTTGGGCGTAGCCTTGGCCGTTCCCTTCTCCACCCGTCTGGGCAAGAAGACCACCTACTACCTGTCGCTGGTAGGATTGGTACTATTCAGCGTACTGTTCTTCTTCGTGCCCGACACCGTGACCGGCTGGTGGCTGATGATGCTGTTCCAGGTATTGATTTCCATCTGCACCGGTATCATTTCTCCGCTGATATGGAGTATGTATGCCGACGTGGCCGACTATGCCGAGCATAAGGACGGCACGGCTTCCACGGGACTGATCTTCTCTTCCGGCTCCATGGCCCAGAAGTTTGGCGGCGCCTTTGCCGGATGGGCTGTCATGGCCTTGCTGGCTGCCTTCGGCTATAACACCGCCGAGAATGCCGTACAGACACCCGAAGCCCTGAACGGTCTGAAGTACCTGATGAGCTTCATTCCCGCCGGCATCGCATTGCTGTCCATTTTGGTGATTTTCATCTATCCGCTGAACTACTCGCGGATGCAAAAGATTACAACCGATTTGAAAGAAAGAAGAAAGGAGACTCATTGATATGATAGACGTAAAAAACATGCGGGCAGAGATGTACGAGGAACTGACCACGAATATCCTGCCGTTCTGGATGAACAAGATGACTGACCGGGAAAACGGCGGCTTCTATGGCCGCATCACCGGTACTGAAAAACTGATGCCACAAGCAGAGAAGGGTGCCATCCTCAACGCCCGCATCCTATGGACCTTTTCAGCCGCCTATCGCCTGCTGAAGAAAGAAGAATATTTGGAAACTGCCACCCGTGCCAAACGATACATCATCGACCATTTTTATGACAAGGAATTTGGCGGTGTCTATTGGTCGCTGGATTACAAGGGACAACCCTTGGATACGAAGAAACAGATTTATGCCCTGGGCTTCGCCATCTATGGTCTGAGCGAATACCATCGCGCCACAGGCGACCAGGAAGCCTTGGACTATGCCATCCGTCTCTTCGAAAGCATTGAGGAGCATAGCTTCGATGCAAAGAAGAACGGCTATTGCGAGGCCCTGACCCGCGAATGGGGCGAGATTGCCGACATGCGCTTGAGCGACAAGGATGAGAACGAACGCAAGACGATGAACACGCACCTGCACATCCTGGAACCGTATGCTAACTTATACCGCGTCTGGAAGGATGAGCGCCTGGAGAAGCAACTGCGCAACCTCATCCTCCTGTTCATCGACAAAATCCTGAACATCAAGACCGGCCACCTGGAACTGTTCTTCAACGACGACTGGGTGAGCAAGTACCGCATCATCTCCTACGGCCACGACATCGAAGCCTCCTGGCTCATCCACGAAGCCGCGCTGGTGTTGGGAGACCAAGCCCTGCTGGAGAAGGTGGAACCACTGGTGGAATACATTGCCGCAGCCGCTGACGAAGGCTTGACGCCCGATGGTGCCATGATATACGAAACCTTTGTAGACAAGAAGAAGACCGACATCGACCGCCATTGGTGGGTGCAAGCCGAAAATGTGGTAGGACATCTCAACCTCTACCAGCACTTCGACGACGGCATGGGCCTGAAGAAAGCCTACGAATGCTGGGAGTTCATCAAAAAGCACCTTATCGACCATCAAAACGGTGAATGGCATTGGAGCGTACGCGCCGACGGTTCGGTGAATGTCACGGACGACAAAGCCGGATTCTGGAAGTGTCCGTACCACAACGGCCGCATGTGCATGGAAGTGATAGAACGTTTTGCTTGATAAAGAAAATGGTATGAAGAAATTACTGGTTAGTTTTTTATGCCTCATGGGAGGATTGGGGACTGTGCTTCAGGCACAGTCCTTCTTCCCTGATTTCAGTAAACTGAATTTCGGCTGCGACGGCAACAGCATCACAGCCGGCGAACAATGGTCCAAGACCGTGGTAGACCTGCTGGGCTTCGCCACTCACCATAACGTGGCGGTCGGCTCGGCCACCTGGGCCTGCCATCCGGATACGCAGGACTATGGCAGCGCAGGCTTTGCCGGCATCTCCGGCGGCTGGCAACCCACTGAGGACCAGCAGGAGCTACAGATGCGCCACAACAACGTGGCCAAGGTGCATATTCAGAAATTCATCGCTGAGGTGGAGAGCGGCGCCTATCCCGTGCCGGATGTCTTTGTGTTCTCCATGGGCACCAACGACACCAACCTGGGCAACGCCGCAGAAGCTTTGAAAGGAAAGACACTGGACGAGGTGGACGTGACAACCATGGCAGGCGGCGCACGCTGGGCCATCCAGACCATCCTGGAAACCTATCCTAAATGCCGCGTCTTTGTCTGCACGCCCATTCAAACAGGGGATGTGACGCACAACGAACAGAACTTGAAGAAAATTGCCATTCTCCGCGAACTGTGCCAGGCCCTGTCCGTACAGTTGATTGATTGCTACGGCGAGAGCAGCATCTGCGAAAAGTTCGAGCAACCCTCCTCACGCGGCAAGTACCTGCGCGACGGCCTACACCCCGACGTGGAGGGGCAAGTGCTGATGGGACGCTACATAGCCAAGGAGATTCGCAACAACTATTTTTAATACGCAGCTATAAGGCCGCGTGATACGAGGCTATAAGGCGAAAGATTACCAAATGGGGCAGAGAAATGGAATCAAATCCTTATCTTTGCCCTGTAATACTAAAAATCGAAACAATATGGGTTGTTTTATGAATATATTATGGTTGGTGCTGGGCGGAATCATCACGGCACTGGAGTATGTGGTATCTAGCTTGCTGCTGATGGTAACCATCGTGGGCATCCCCTTCGGGATGCAGACCCTGAAACTGGCGGGACTGGCCCTATGGCCGTTCGGCAAGACGGTACGCACCGCCGAGCGGGCAGGCGGCTGCCTGCATATCCTCATGAACGCCCTTTGGATTCTGCTGGGCGGCATCTGGATCGCCTTATCCCATCTGGTGTTCGGAGCCATCCTCTGCATCACCGTCATCGGCATTCCCTTCGGTCTGCAGCACTTCAAACTGGCCGCCCTGGCCCTGACACCTTTCGGCAAGGACATTGTGGAGAGCGACTGAATCCGACATTGTCAATGCTTCCGGGCGAACGAAAAAGAGGCGTGGAATTCATTGGTTTCCACGCCTCTTCCCCATTTTAAAAAGACCTATCCGGAAGCGTCCCTTTTACTTGGACTTGTTTTTCTTGGCTTTCTGCTTGTCATACTTCTTCCAAGCTTTCTCCGCGCCGGCCTTCAGTTCCTCCGTGAATTTCTTGGCAGCAGCCTCCGTGGCGGCCTCCTCCTCCGGAGAAGCGAAAGCATGCTTGAAACCCTTGATGTCATTCCAATGACCGCGTGTGAAGTCGGGGAAAGCCACCGGCGCACAACCGTTGTCCATCGAAAGGGCACCCAATTCAGCCAGACAGCACCATTCAGCCAAGTCATACACGTCCATATCGAGAGGCAGGCCATTCTGCAAGCAATAAACCAAGCGGGCATCCATGATGAAGTCCATACCGCCGTGACCACCCACCTCCTGGGCCATCTCGCCATACTTTTTCAAGATGGGATGCTGGTACTTGGCCACCAAGGCCTGCATCTCAGCCTTGGGCAGGAAACCATGGGATGACAGGTTGTCCACCTTGGGCTGCACGCCGGAGGCGGACAATTGCTTCTGATCGAGCGCATAGCCCTCCACCGGATATTTGTTGGCAAAGCCCTTGGTACCGGTCAGCTGATACAGGCGGTTGTAGGGCTGCGGGTTCATCACGTTGTGCTGGATTTCAATCACCTTGCCCTGCTCCGTGCGGATGAGGGTCGTTGTGTGGTCGCCGTTCTTGAAATCATCGCAAGGCTTGCCCGTGGCCATTTCCACGCGCTCCTTGCCATGTACGGACTTCGTGTCCATGGCCACCAACGTCGTCATGCGATCGCCCCGATGGATGTCGAGAGCCTGTGCCACGGGACCCAGTCCGTGCGTGGCATAGACATCGCCACGGTGCTCCATGTTATAGCGCAGACGCCAACCCAGCTTGTCTTCCTTGCCGT
>DXBX01000085.1 GCA_019116285.1 Candidatus Bacteroides merdigallinarum | reverse complement strand
CCGTTGCGGTTGGCTATGATGATTTCATTGTTTCCGTTGGTCATGCGTACTTCGATTACCCGGTCGTCCTCGCGGATGGTGATGGCGTTGACGCCATTCTGGCGCGGGCGGGAGTATTGCTCCAGCAGGGTCTTCTTGATGACACCTTTCTTGGTGCAGAAGAGGACGTAATGCGAGTTGATGAAATCCGGATCACTGAGGTTCTTAACACGCAGGTAGGCGTTGACTGCGTCGTCCGCATCAATGTTCAGCAAGTTCTGGATGGCGCGTCCCTTGGCGTTCTTAGCGCCTTCGGGGATTTCGTAGACCTTGAGCCAGTAGCACTTGCCTTTCTGCGTGAAGAACATCATCGTGTTGTGCATCGTGGCGGGATAGATGTGCTCCACGAAGTCCTGGTCGCGTGTGTCGCTGCCCTTGGATCCTACCCCGCCCCGGTTCTGGGCATGGAATTCGGCCAACGGCGTGCGTTTGATGTATCCCAGGTGTGAGATGGTGATGATCATCTGGTCGTCGGCATAGAAATCTTCGGGATTGAATTCCTCGGAGGAGTAGACGATTTCCGAGCGGCGCTCGTCGCCATATTTCTGCTTCACCTCCAGGAGTTCATCCTTGATGACCTTGCGGCACAGTTCGTCGTTGGACAGGATTTCCTCCAGGTAGGCGATCTGTTTCTTGATTTCCTCGTATTCGGCGTGCAGCTGCTCCTGCTGGAGTCCGGTGAGCTGGCGGAGGCGCATCTCGACGATGGCGCGTGCCTGCACCTCGGTCAACTGAAAGCGGTCCATCAGTCCGCTGATGGCATCATTGGGCGTCTGCGAGGCGCGTATGATGCGGATGACCTCGTCGATGTTGTCCGAGGCGATGATGAGTCCTTCGAGGATGTGGGCGCGTTCCTTGGCCTTGCGCAGGTCGAAGCGGGTGCGTCGGATGACTACGTCGTGGCGGTGCTCCACGAAGTAGCGGATGAGGTCCTTGAGGTTGAGCAGGCGGGGACGTCCGTGCACCAGGGCCACGTTGTTGACGCTGAACGATGTCTGCAGTTGGGTCATCTTGTAGAGCTTGTTCAGCACCACGCTGGCGTTGGCGTCGCGCTTCACGTCGATGACGATGCGCATGCCCTCGCGGTCACTCTCGTCGTTGGCGTTGGTGATGCCCTCTATCTTCTTCTCGTTGGCCAGGTTGGCGATGTCCTTGATGAGCTCGGCCTTGTTGACGCCGTAGGGGATTTCGGTCACGACGATCTTGTCGTGCGTCTGCCCCGACTCAATCTCTGCCTTGGCGCGCATCACGACGCGGCCGCGGCCGGTGAGGTAGGCCTCGCGCACGCCGCTCATGCCGTAGATGTATCCGCCCGTGGGGAAGTCCGGCGCCTTGACGTACTCCATCAGTTCCTCGATGGTGATGTCGTTGTTGTCGACGTAGGCCACGCAGGCGTCGATGACTTCGGAGAGGTTGTGCGTGGGCATGTTGGTAGCCATGCCGACGGCGATGCCGCTTGCGCCGTTCACCAGCAGGTTCGGTATGCGTGTGGGCAGCACGGTGGGTTCCTGCAGGGAGTCGTCGAAGTTGTTCGTCATGTCCACGGTCTCCTTGTCGATGTCCTGCATCATGTCCTCGCCTATCTTGCGCAGGCGGCACTCGGTGTAACGCATGGCCGCGGGGCTGTCGCCGTCCACCGAGCCGTAGTTGCCCTGTCCGTCCACCAGCATGTAGCGCATGGACCATGCCTGCGCCATGCGCACCAGGGCGCCGTAGACGGAGGAGTCGCCGTGGGGATGATACTTACCCAACACCTCGCCCACCACTCTGGCCGATTTCTTATAAGGTTTGTCCGACGTGTTTCCCAACCCCATCATGCCGAAGAGAATGCGGCGGTGTACGGGTTTGAAACCATCGCGCACATCGGGAAGAGCGCGGGATACGATGACCGACATGGAATAGTCGATGTACGAAGACTTCATCTCCTCCTCGATGTTTACTTTTATAATTCTGTCTTGTTCAAGCATTTACGTTAATAGGTTTATTAATAAATGTAGGGTCTCGCGAAAAACCACGCTAAGGTACGGCTTTTTTTCGACATACGAAAATTTTGTGCGAAAAAACTTCCCCTTTTTCACCGCGAATGCCGGAGCGGCGGGGGGGTGCCCCGCAGCGCACACAAACCGTCTCAATTATCTCAATTGACAATTAACTGAAAGAGAAAACGCGCCGGAGAAAAGAAGAAATAATGCTATATATATATACTAATATATATAATATATATATATATTATATATATTAACTCTATATTATATACCTTTTTTATTAGCTTCCATCCGGAAAATCACTTTCCGTTAATTGTCAATTGAGATAATTGAGACGGTTGGAACCGGTTGTTACGATGACAATAATCTCAAATGACAATTGACAATTAAAACGGATGCCGGTGTCGGGGCGCGGGTTGCGCAACACACTCCTCCTGCCAATCTGCTTTTTTGGCACGGTTTTTGCAAAACATTGCGTAAAAAATCGTCGGACGATGCGCGATTCAAATTAAATGTGTATCTTTGCCGACGCATAACCTAAAGAAACGGAGAAAGCACCCAATGATGAACAACCAATTTTCACAACGAGTCTCGGACATCATCACCTATGGCAAGCAGGAGGCCAACCGCCTGAAAAGCCGCAGCATCGGCCCGGAACACCTGTTGCTGGGCCTCTTGCGCGACGGACAGGGCAAGGCCAGCGAAATCCTGGCACGCCTGCACGTGGATACCCTGCGTCTGAAGACCCGCATCGAAAACTACCTGCAAATACAAGCCGACGAAAGCCTGCGCCCCGACGCCGACATACCCTTGTCGCCCGTCACCTCGCGCATCCTGAAGATCTGCATGCTCGAGGCACGCCTGCTCAAGAGCAACTCGGTAGACACCGAACACCTCCTCCTGGCCATCCTCAAGGACGGCGACAACCTGGCCGCCAGCGCCCTCGAAGAGAGCGAGGTGGACTATGCCCAGGTGTTCGACCTGGTGGCCATGAGACCCGCCAGCCCCCGGGCAGGCATGGGATATGACGAGGACGAAGAGGACGAGGAAATGATGGACAACCCCGCCGGCCAGTCGCACGGCGCCGGTCCGCAAAGAGGCGGCACGCAGGCCGCCCAGGGCCGCCCCACCAACGATACGCCCGTGTTGGACAACTTCGGCATCGACATGACCCGCGCCGCCGCAGAGGGCCGCCTGGACCCCGTCGTCGGGCGTGAGCGCGAGATAGAGCGCGTGGCGCAGATCCTGAGCCGGCGGAAGAAGAACAATCCCGTGCTCATCGGCGAGCCGGGCGTGGGCAAGAGCGCCATCGTCGAGGGACTGGCCCTGCGCATCACGCAGCGCAAGGTGTCGCGCGTGCTCTTCGACAAGCGCGTCATCATGCTGGACATGGCAGGCGTGGTGGCCGGCACCAAATACCGCGGCCAGTTTGAGGAACGCATCCGCTCCATCATCAACGAGCTGCAGCACAATCCCAACGTCATTCTGTTCATCGACGAGATACATACCATCGTGGGAGCCGGAGCCGCCGCAGGCTCGATGGATGCGGCCAATATGCTGAAGCCCGCCCTGGCACGCGGAGAAATCCAGTGCATCGGCGCCACCACCCTGGACGAATATCGCAAGAGCATCGAGAAGGACGGAGCCTTGGAGCGCCGCTTCCAGAAGATTATCGTGGAACCCACCACGGGCGAAGAAACCCTCCAGATCCTGCACAATATCAAGGAGAAATATGAGGACCACCATAACGTCACCTACACGGAGGCTGCCCTGGAAGCCTGTGTCAGACTGACAGAGCGCTACATCACGGACCGTAACTTCCCGGACAAGGCCATCGACGCCCTGGACGAGGCCGGCTCGCGCGTGCACCTGACGAACATCAGCGTACCCAAGGAGATAGAAGCGCAGGAGAAACAGATCGAGGAAGTGCGGCAGAAGAAGAACGACGCGGTGAAATCGCAGAATTTCGAGCTGGCCGCCGGCTATCGCGACCAAGAGAAGGAGCTGAACCAGCGTCTGGCGCAGATGAAAGCCGACTGGGAAGCCGGCCTGAAGGAGGCACGCCAGGTGGTGGACGAAGAGGAAATTGCCCGCGTCGTGTCCATGATGTCAGGCGTGCCCGTGCAGCGCATGGCGCAGGCCGAGGGTGTCAAACTGGCAGGCATGAAGGATACGCTGAAGAGCGTGGTCATCGGCCAGGACAACGCCATCGACAAGGTGGTGAAGGCCATCCTCCGCAGCCGCACCGGCCTGAAGGATCCCAACCGCCCCATCGGCACCTTCCTCTTCCTGGGCCCCACGGGCGTGGGCAAGACGCACCTGGCCAAGCAGTTGGCACGCTATATGTTCGGCTCGGATGATGCCCTGATACGCATCGACATGAGCGAATATATGGAGAAATACACCGTATCGCGCATGATAGGCGCCTCTCCCGGCTACGTAGGCTACGAGGAAGGCGGACAACTGACCGAGAAGGTGCGCCGTCGTCCCTACTCCATCGTCTTGCTGGACGAGATCGAGAAGGCGCATCCCGACGTGTTCAACATCCTGTTGCAGGTGCTGGACGAAGGTCGCCTGACGGACAACACGGGCCGCACCATCGACTTCAAGAACACGGTCATCATACTGACCTCCAACATCGGCACGCGCCAGCTCAAGGACTTCGGGCGTGGCATCGGCTTTGCCGCTCAAAACCGCGGTGCAGACGATAAGGACTACGCCCGTGGAGTCATCCAGAAGGCGCTGAACAAGACTTTCTCGCCCGAGTTCCTGAACCGTCTGGACGAAATCATCACCTTCGACCAGCTCTCCGTGGACTCCATCACCCGCATCGTGGACATCGAACTGAAAGGTCTCCTGGCACGCACCGCAGCCAACGGCTATACGCTGGAGGTGGACGACTCCGCCAAGCGCTTCCTCGCCACAAAGGGATACGACGTGCAGTTCGGTGCCCGTCCGTTGCGCCGTGCCATTCAGAACTATCTGGAAGACAGCCTCTCCGAGCTTATCGTCTCCGGACAAGTCGCTCCGGGAGATACCCTCCTGGTGGCAGCCGGACAAGATGCGCTGGACATCCGCCGGAAGGAGCCGCAAGAAGCAGAAAACTAAATCCGATACATTTTTGACATATCTATGTGACAAAGTGTCAGCCCGCGAGGACTGGCACTTTTTTTGTCTGAGGAAAATGGAATTTAGATTTTTAAATCAACATACAGATATGCAAAAAGGAAACATTGGGGTAACCACAGAGAACATATTCCCCGTCATCAAGAAATTCTTGTATAGCGACCACGAAATTTTTCTTCGCGAGCTGGTGTCCAACGCCGTGGATGCCACGCAGAAATTGAAGACGCTCGCCTCGATGGGCGACTTCCAAGGCGAGTTGGGCGACCTCACCATTCACGTCTCCCTGGGCAAGGATACGCTGACCGTCTCCGACCGCGGCTTGGGTCTGACCGCCGATGAAATCGACAAATACATCAACCAGATAGCTTTCTCCGGCGCCAACGACTTCCTGGAGAAGTATAAGAACGATGCCAATGCCATCATCGGACATTTCGGCCTGGGCTTCTACTCTGCTTTCATGGTGGCCAAGAAGGTGGAAATCATCACCAAGTCTTACAAGGAAGACGCCAAGGCGGTGAAGTGGACGTGCGACGGCAGTCCCGAGTTCACATTGGAAGACGCCGACCGCACCGACCGCGGCACGGACATCATCCTCCACATCGACGATGACTGCAAGGAATTCCTCGAGGAAACGCGCATTTCCGCCCTGCTGAAGAAGTATTGCAGCTTCCTCCCCATCCCCGTGGCCTTCGGTAAGAAGAAGGAATGGAAAGACGGCAAGCAGGTGGACACTGCCGAGGATAATGTCATCAACGACACCACCCCGCTCTGGACGAAGAAACCCAGCGAGCTGAAGGATGAGGACTACCAGAAGTTCTACCGTGACCTCTATCCCATGGCCGACGATCCTCTCTTCTGGATTCACCTCAACGTGGACTATCCCTTCCACCTGACGGGTGTGCTCTACTTCCCCAAGGTGAAGAGCAACATCGAGCTGACCAAGAACAAGATACAGCTCTACTGCAACCAGGTGTACGTCACCGACTCCGTCGAAGGCATCGTACCTGACTTCCTCACCCTGCTCCATGGCGTGCTGGATTCGCCGGACATCCCCCTGAACGTGTCGCGCTCCTACCTGCAGAGCGACTCCAACGTGAAGAAAATCTCCACGTATATCACCAAGAAGGTGGCCGACCGCCTGCAATCCATCTTCAAGAACGACCGCAAGCAGTTCGAGGAGAAGTGGGATGACCTGAAGATCTTCATCGACTACGGCATGCTGACGCAGGAAGACTTCTATGAGCGTGCCAAGGACTTCGCTCTGCTGGAGGATACGGACAAGAAGCACTACACCTTCGATGAATACAAGACCCTCGTTAAGGACAACCAGACGGACAAGGACGGTACCCTCATCTACCTCTACGCCAGCAACAAGGATGAGCAATACAGCTACATCGAGGCGGCCAAGGCCAAGGGTTACAGCGTTCTCCTGATGGATGGCCAACTGGACGTAGCCGTGGTGGGCATGCTGGAGCAGAAGTGGGAGAAATGCCGCTTCACCCGCGTGGACAGCGATGTGGTGGACAAGCTCATCGTCAAGGAAGATCAGAAGGCGGAAGCACTCCCCGCCGACCAGCAGGAAGTGCTCTCCACGATGTTCAAGAGTCAGCTTCCTCCGATGGAGAAGACTGAGTTCCATGTTTCGGCCGAGGCGTTGGGTGAGAATGCTTTCCCCGTCATGATTACGCAGAGCGAATACATGCGCCGTATGAAGGAGATGTCCAACATTCAGGCAGGCATGAGTTTCTATGGCGAAATGCCCGATATGTTCAACCTCATCCTCAACTCCGACCACAAGCTGGTGAAGGAAGTTTTGGAAGGCGAAAACGCCGAATGCACCGCTTCCATCGCTCCCATCCGGCAGGAGATGGATACCACGGATGCCCGCCGCAAGGAGTTGCGTAAGGCACACGAAGGCAAGAAATCGGAGGATATCCCCACTGCGGAGAAGGATGAACTCAACGACCTCGACAAGAAGTGGGAGGATCTGAGACAGCAGAAGGAGAAAGTCTTGGCCGACTATGCCGGCAAAAACAAGGTGGTGCGCCAGCTCATCGACCTGGCACTGCTTCAAAACGGCATGCTGAAAGGTGAGGCGCTGAACAACTTCCTGAAGCGCAGCGTAGAACTGATTGGATAACAATCCATTAAGTATATTTAATCGGCACAGGGATGTAAAATGGCATCCTTCGTGCCGATTTTTTTTGTGCGTATGAAAAACATTTCCTACATTTGGGATTGAATTCAAACAACCATACGTTTTCATCCATGAAGAAATTTTCTTTCCTCCTGATAATGATGCTTCTCGTGCTTCTGCTTCCGACGCACGCCCAACGTGTGGGCCTTGTGCTGAGCGGTGGTGGAGCCAAGGGAATGACCCACATTGGCATCATCCGCGCGCTGGAAGAGAACGGTATCCCCATCGATTATATTACCGGCACTTCCATGGGAGCCATCATCGGCTCGCTCTATGCCATGGGGTATTCACCCGATGAAATGGAGGATTTGCTGCGCTCTTCCGCCTTCAAGCGTTGGTACACCGGCGTGGTGGAGCCGCAATATGCCTACTACTTCAAGCAGAACCGCCCCACACCCGAATTCTTCAATCTGCGCTTCTCGCTCAACTTCCGCGACTCCGTGCGTACCAAGCCCCGCTTCAATGTTCCCACCAGCATGGTGAATCCCATCCAGATGAACTTGGCTTTCGTGGGTCTCTACGGGCAGGCAACTGCCGCCTGCGGAGGAGATTTTGACGACTTGTTTGTTCCCTTCCGCTGCGTGGCCTCCGATGTCTACAACAAGCGTGCCGTGGTGTTGCGCACGGGCGATCTGGGCGATGCCGTGCGTGCTTCGATGAGCTTCCCCTTCGTGTTCAAGCCCATCGAGATGGATAGCGTGCTGGTGTATGACGGAGGCATCTACAACAACTTCCCCACGGACGTGATGCGCGAGGACTTCCATCCGGATATCATCATCGGAAGCGCCGTGGCGGGCAATCCCAAGAAACCTAAAGAAGGAAACTTGATGAGCCAGCTGGAGAACATGATCATGCAGAAGACGGATTACACCATCCCCGACTCGATGGGTATCGTGTTGAGCTTCAAATATAGCGATGTCAATCTGCTGGATTTCGATCGCCTGGACGAACTGCACGACATCGGCTATCGACGTACGCTGGCGCTGATGGATTCCATAAAAGCGCGTATCCATCGGCGGGTGAATCCGGAAGATATCCGCCTGCGCAGGGAAATCTACAAGCGGAATCTCCCCAAATATCTCTTCCGCGACATCTACATCAAAGGTGCAAATCCTCAGCAACAAGCCTATATCCGCAAAGAGTTTGATGCAGAAGATGGCAAGACTTTCACCTACGAAGACTTGAAAAAAGGATATTTCCGCCTCTTGGCCGATGACATGATCTCCGAAATCATTCCCCATGCCGTCTACAACAAGGAGCAAAACCTGTATGAGCTTCACCTGCAAGTGAAGGTAGAGAACAACTTCTATATCCGCGTGGGTGGAAACGTGTCCACCTCCAGCTCTAATCAGATTTATTTGGGTGTTGGTTATCAAAATCTTAACTATTACTCCAAGGAAATCCGCGTGGACGGACAGATAGGAAAAATCTATAATAACGCCCAGCTGATGGCTCGCATCGACCTGCCTACGCGGGTGCCTACTTCCTATCGTTTCATTGCCTCGTTCAGCACTTTTGACTATTATCGCAAGGACAAACTGTTCTCGCGCAACGATCGCCCCTCGTTCAACTCGAAAGACGAGAAGTTCGTCAAGCTGATAGTGGCTTTGCCTTTCCTCTCCAACAAACGGGCGGAAATAAGCTTGGGATACGGCTACCTGGTGGATAATTACTTCCAGTCGAATACGATTAATTTCGAGCAGGATCGCTCTGACCGTTCCTCGTATAACCTTCTGGGCGGTTCCGTGGGTTATTACGGAAGCACGTTGGATTCCCGACAATATGCCACTCACGGCTATTATGAACGATTGATAGCCCAGGTCTTTGCAGGAAAGGAGCACTTTGCACCGGGAACTAACTCGCTCAGACCGGAGCAACCCCGTTTCCATATCCATGACCGCCAATCTTGGTTGCAAATCTCTTATTTGAAAGAAGCTTATCACACCATGGGTTCTCACTTTACATTGGGTTGGATGGCAGAAGCTCTTTATTCATCCAAGAACTTCTCCAGCAATTACACTGCCACCATGATGCAAGCGGGCGAATTTTCGCCTACTCCACATAGTAAATTGATGTACAATGCAGCTTTCCGGGCCAACCAATTCGTGGCTGCCGGCATCAAACCTATTTATAACATCAATGACCGCTTCCATGTGCGCGCCGAAGTTTATGGATTCATGCCTATTTTTCCTATCTTGCGGGATGCCCAAAATCAGGCATACTATGGAAAAGTCTTCTCGCGGCTGGAATATATGGGCGAAGTGTCTGTGGTATGCCGCCTGCCTTTCGGAGCTATTGCAGCTTACCTAAATCATTATAGCTCACCCAGAAAGGAGTGGAATGTGGGTCTCACCATCGGCTGGCAACTGTTCAACTATCGGTTCATTGAATAGTTTTTTTTGAAAAAAGTTCTCAAAACGCTTGTCAGTTAAAAAATAATGCGTACCTTTGCACCCGTCAAAACGAAAGGCTCCTTAGCTCAACTGAATAGAGCATTTGACTACGGATCAAAAGGTTGTGGGTTTGAATCCCGCAGGAGTCACATGAGAAAGGCCTTGCAGATAGAATCGTTGCAAGGTCTTTTTTTATCATATCTACATCACCTCTATACATCGCTCCGGATGTAGTGTATTGATCACTACTCAAGCCGTCAACTGAACACTACCCCTACTCGTCAGTTGATCACTCGGACAGCCGTCAGTTGATCATTTGGAGAACTGTCTGTAGAAGCTATAAGCCTGCTTGCATACAGTGTATAAGCCTGCTGGCGCATACGATACGAACTTGCACCGATTAGAGAATGTTTGTGCCGAACGAAATCGAGTAGGAGGAAAACGAAGTAGTTTTCTTCCTACTTTCGTTTTCCGACCTCTCACACCACCGTACGTGCCGTTCGGCATACGGCGGTTCCTTAGTACTGATGCAATTTGATGTATAAATCCACAAGGCAAGGGTAACCTTGAAGTTTTAGCCTCTCATTGTTCATGGCTCGATTTAGTATCGGACTACTTGCCACGTTCCAGTACCCACTGCGGGTATTAGCCCATTGCCAAGCCCTCCACCTGTCTATGCCACATTTCATGAGGTTCTTGAACTTTGTGCCTATCTTCTTCCAACTTTTCCACACATAACTCCGTATTCTGCGACGAAGCCATTCATCTGTTGTTTGGAGAATGTTCCGCATATCAGCCAGTTTGAAGTAGTTCAACCAACCATTGATGTATCGGTTCAGTTTGTCTTTCAGTTTTGCATACCCCCAACCGTTACTTCTTGATGTCAGTTCTTTTAATCTTGATTTCATTTCCATAACCGTTTTGGGATGCAAACGCAGGCGGCACTTCCCGTTCATCATATAGAAGGAGTAACCTAAATACTTCACACTGCCCACGTATGACACTTCTGTCTTTTCTCGGTTCACCTTAAGATGGAGTCTCGATTCGATAAAAGTGGAGATGCTATCACGGACACGTTCCACAGCCCGCTTGCTCCGGCATAATATCATGCAGTCGTCAGCATAGCGGACAAACTTGTGCCCCCTGCGGGCGAGTTCCCTGTCAAGCTCGTTAAGCATGATGTTCGCCAACAATGGACTTAACGGGCCGCCTTGGGGAACACCTTCGACACTTTCCTCATAGTTGCGTTCCACCATGACACCTGCCGTAAGGTACTTGTGGATGAGTGATATTACACGTCCGTCACGTAGGGTGCGGGACAGTATCCTTATCAGCATGCTGTGGTTTACCGTATCGAAGAAACGTTCAAGGTCGAGGGACACGCAGTATTTATACCCTCCGGTTATGTATTCCTGCGCTCTCTTCAATGCCTTGTGGCAACTCCGGTGAGGGCGGAAGCCGAAGCTGTTGTCACTGAACTGCCGTTCATAAATGGGACTCAGTATCTGGCTGATGGCCTGTTGGATTACCTTGTCCACCACGGTCGGGATACCAAGTGGACGTTTCTTGCCGTTATCCTTCGGTATTTCTACACGGAGGACGGGATTCGGGCGGTATCTGCCCGATTTCAAGGATTCCACGAGTTCGCCTTTGTGTTCTTTCAGATAACCGCCCAATTCCTCGGTTGACAATCCGTCTACTCCACAACTGCCATGATTACGCTTGACTTGCAGGTATGCACGGTTAAGGTTATACGGCGAGAGGATGAACTCAAGTAGGTTTCCCCGTTCAAATTGCACTTCCTTGAGGTTGTTTTCAGCCATGTCCATGAAGGTCTGCACCCCCTCATAGCTTTCGCATTCCGTGCTATCCTTTTGAGGGCGGCTATCGCTTGACATCGGTATTTGCTGC
>DXBX01000084.1 GCA_019116285.1 Candidatus Bacteroides merdigallinarum | reverse complement strand
TTACCATAGTTCACGATGTCGCGCAAAGGTGCATAGAAATTTTCCTCTGAGAAAATCCAGCCGGCAGACACACCGGGGAAGAAGCCCCAACGATTGTTGATCAGACGAGAGTAGCCGTCTTCACGGAAAGTGAAGGCAAGAATATAGCGACCCAGATAATCATATTGGAAACGGCCGAAGTAAGACATGATGCGCTCGCGATTGTGCTCCGAATCAACACTCCGCTTACCGGCTTCCGTCGACGTAAGGCCCAAGTCGGCAAGGTCACCGGCAGTTCCTTCTTGTCCGGCGGCATAGATACGCTTATATTGCTTGTCCCAGAACTCCATACCCAACATGGCTCCCACCGTGTGGTCGCCAAACTGCTTGTCGTAGTTGAGCACCAGGTTGTACGTCTGGTTGAAGTAACGGTAGAATTCGGCTTGCGACGAACGGGTCCTATTGATGGCTGTTCCCGCCTGGTTGGTCACATAGTCTTTATTGAATGTTTCGCCTACATATTCGCTGTAGCTCCAAGCCATGGTGCCGCGCAGGGTTAAGCCGTCATACAAGTTGGCCTGCAGGGTCTGGGTCATGTTGAACTTATCCGTCTGGTAATCGCGGTCGAACCGATCATTCTCGAACTGGAAGTTGGAGTTCAAGGTGCGGTCAATACCCAGCAACAAGTTGCCTTCCTCGTCTTCAAAGCGCACCGTAGGAGGCATACTCAAAGCACGGCCGAAGTAACGGGAATAGTCACTGCCGATAACACCGGGACCGTTCTGCCAATTAGCGCGGTTGTAGTTGAAAATGGAGCTAGCCTCCAGCCACTTGGTTATCTTATAGTTACCCGAGAACGAGAATGAATAACGCTTGTAGAATGAACTGATGGGGAAACCTTCAGCATCATAGTAACCCAGGCCGGCATAGTACTTGGCACGCTCGTTACCGCCGGAGAAGCTCAAGTTATACTCCTGCGACATAGCCGGACTTTCGATGTTGTAATCGGTGACATCGGTTCCCTTGAACATAATCTGCTCATCGCTTATCGGGTCGTCCATCACGCTCCACCCATGGTTGTTGATCAGGTTCTGCTGGTACTCGGAACCGGTGTATCGCAGAATGTTATACACACTGCTTTCACTCAACTCCGTGGCACCAATGCCATAACCTTGCCCATTGGAGTTCAAGTTGCCCTTAGGTGCCCACGCTGAATTTTGATAAGCCCGGCGTATCCAGTAGATATACCCTTGGGCATCCATCATTTCGTAGCCGGGGTTGTAATACTGTGCACCGACCTTCATGTTGAAGTTGACCTGCGCCTTGCCTTCCTTACCTTGTTTAGTAGTCACAAGGATAACACCATTGGCGGCACGGGCACCATAGATAGCCGTAGCACCGGCATCCTTCATCACCTCCATGGACTCGATGTCATTGGAGTTCAAGTCGCTCAGACCATCTGTACGGATTTGTCCGTCCACCACAACCAACGGTTCTCCTGTACCGTTATAGGTGGTACCACCACGCAGAGTGATGCTCGGCGTAGAACCCGCAAAACCGGAAGTCTGTTGTACTTTCAAACCGGCAACCGCACCGACCAATGCCTGTGCAGGGTCACCATACGAACCCTTGGTCAAGGTCTCATCAGAAACTGAAGACACAGAGTTTGTCAACTTACCGCGTTTTTGCTTGACACCATAGGCCAATACCACCACTTCTTCCAACACCTCCGTATCTTCTTTCAATACGATGGTCAGAGGTTGACCATTCCAAGTCACTTCTTGAGTTGCATAACCAATATAACTGATGGTCAAGACATCCCCCGCGTTGACATTCAGAATGGAGAAATTACCATCTATATCCGTTATGGAACCTCTTGTAGTTCCTTTAATAGCCACAGAGGCACCGATAATCGCCTCCCCATTGGCATCCTTTACCACGCCGGTACAATTCCCGGCTTGTTGCACCACATTCGTACCGTCCACCTTCAGTTCGGCAGGCGTTGCATTGGCTGTCCCTACAGAGAGTGTACCTAGGAACAACACCATGGCAATAGATTTGTAATTTTTGTACATAAATTCGTGAAGTTTGTATAGTTTAGATTGATTGATACGTAGGATTACTTAAAATCCTTACTAAAATAAAGATAGAATAAATGATTTTTGCTACATAGGCATTACTATTTAAAATTTAACAATAGGTTCCATCAGTTTTGAGTCGATTAACTCGTTCAAAAGCTAATTTTGAGCAAAATTAGAGAAATATTTTAGAAACAGAAAACAAAATCGTGTTTTTTTCACAGAAGAAAGCAAAAAAAAATTTTTTGCCCTTAAAAAAGGCCTATCCATAGGGGTTACACCCTTCTCGCTCCAGATAAATATGAATGTCCTCAACCAAGTATATATACTCCAAAATTGAAAAATAGCCCCATGAACAGGACATATAATATTCCCTTATTCCACTGCCTATATTAAAGTAAACAATTCTTCCCATATATCAGCGCATTTCATTAACTAATCTACGCCTTTTACGCAACCCTTTCCGCCCCTTTTCCGAAAGAGACCAAAAAGAGAGGAGAAAGAGAGGAGAAAGAGAGGGGAAAGAGAGGAATAGCAAACAGACGACAAATAAGAATCAAACTATTTTACACAAAACAATATATATAATTGAATATCATCATTATAAAGGAGTTCATCATTCAGCATTTTTGTCAAAGAATACTTGTCAAAGAGATATTTTTCCCCAAAAAACCTTTCCTTATTATGTTAATTTAATTACTCAATTCAAAATAGCATTTGTAAAAATTAAGTCACCAACGGCGTTTTGACACACCCACATCGCTGCCTATCACTATCAGCAAAACAAGCGGTACGCCGGCAAGAAAAAACAAACGAATTTATTTTGCCCCGCGCCCGATTTGCCGTACCTTTGCAGATGGAACCGATAAACGAAGAATGAGTATGAACACCTTGAACCTGAACGCCGAACTTTTCCGCGAACTGAGCTACATTGCCGATGACGAAAGCAGCATGAAGAAAGTGCTGAAATATGTCAAAAAGCTGGCCGCGAAACAATACAAAACGCCAGCCCCCACCGTATCCGTTGCCTCCGAAGATACCGAGCCCTATCGCCCCAAGACCAAGGCTGAACTGATAGATGATTTGAACGAGGTGTGCGAGGAAATCAAGCTGATACGGGCAGGAAAGTTGAAAGGAAGACCTGCGGAGGACTTCAAGCATGAACTACACGATTAAACTTTATCCGACTTTCAAGAAACAGTTCAAGCATCTGTTCAAGCGATATAAATCACTTTCTGAGGAGGAATCCGAAATAGGCTTGCTCTACATCTACGACAAGTCCGAACGCGAGACAATCACCGACACGGAACTGACAGATTTGCTCCACCGAAACGGAATCTTATAGAAAAAAACATTACCTTTGTCCCGCAAAGACAAAAAAGGCCGAGAATGAAAACCAACAGACACACCACCTATCTCTTGCTGCTCCTCAGCATACTGATGCTGGGCGTGCCTGTTATCCCCCATCACCACCACGCGGACGGCCTGCTCTGCATGAAGAACGATGTGCAGGCCGGATGCTGTACCCACAACCCCGATGAGGCAGAAAGTCACTGCTGTTGCGACACGGGTTGCATAGCCACCCACTTCTTCCAGCAGAGGCCAGACACAAGCCCGGACATTCCCCAGCCGCTATCCTGCGATGTATTCTTTCTGCCATCCGAGCTGCTGGCATCGCTGATATTTCATAGCCCGACCCAATCCCTTACACCTATTTATATAGAAGTCTTACACGACACGCTACTCTCGCGTGCCACAGGACTTCGTGCACCTCCCGCATTCGCCTAATTCCCCTTATCTCCCCTTCAAAGCACATATTGCAACCCGGTTGCGACCGGACTGCGGTAACTTTGTGCGCGATAAATAAGAATTTTATTCTTTAGACGCGGATTAAGCGGATTGAGCGGATTTTATTATTTCTCCTGGATCAAACGACCAATCAGGGCGAAGCCTCCTTAAAGATCCGCTCAATCCGCAAAATCCGCGTCTAAAAAATCACTCTGATAAACAAATCATTTGACAATCAACATACAGTAATGAAGAAGACCATCCTACTCGGCACGCTGGGCCTCTTGCTGCTCGGCGCCTGCCACTCCCACACAGAGGAGAAACACAATCACGAGGCAGAAGCTACCGAGGCTCACGCCCACGAAGGAAGCAACGAAATCGTCCTCACGCCCGACAAGGCCAAGGCGGCCGGCGTGACCGTCAGCGAAGTACAACCCGGCACTTTTCACCGGGTCATCAAGACCAGCGGACAGGTATTGGCCGCACAGGGCGACGAGCGCGTAGCCGTGGCTCCCGTCAGCGGCGTGGTCAACCTCCGGGGACGTGTCATCGAAGGAATGCGCGTGGGCAAGGGTGAAGCCCTCCTGACCCTTTCGTCCAATCATCTGGCTGAAGGAGACCCCGTGGAGAAAGCCCGAGTGGCCTATGAGACCGCCAAAAAGGAATACGAACGCATGGAGACCCTGCTGCCGGACCGCATCGTCTCGGAGAAGGACTTTGCCCGTGCAAAGGAAGCCTACGAGAATGCCCGCATCAGCTACGAGGCCGTAGCCAAGAACCAGACAGCCGGCGGACAAGCGGTGACCGCCCCCATCGGCGGCTATGTCAAGAGCCTGCTGGTGAAGGAGGGCGACTATGTCAGCGTGGGACAGCCCGTGGCCACCCTCACGCAGAACCAACGCCTCTTCCTCCGCGCCGACGTGTCGGAGAAGTACTACAAGGACTTGGCCAACATCGGTTCGGCCCACTTCCGCACGCCGTACGATGACACCACCTACGCCCTCAGCGAACTGAACGGACGGCTTCTGTCCTACGGCAAGGCATCGGGCACGGACGGATACTACATCCCCGTCACCTTCGAGTTCGACAACCGCGGCGGCATCGTGCCCGGCTCGTTCGTGGAGATTTACCTGCTCTCCCAGCCGATGGAAGGCGTGCTGACCCTCCCCGAATCGGCTTTGACCGAAGAGCAAGGCTCGTTCTTCGTTTACCGCCAGCTGGACGAAGAATGTTACGAGAAGCAACTCGTCACCGTCGGCGCTTCGGACGGAGAGCGCGTGCAAATCCTCAACGGCATCCACGCAGGCGACCGTATCGTCACCGGGGGAGCCTATCAAGTGAAACTGGCTTCGGCATCGAATGCGATACCGGCCCATACACACGAACACTAATACTTATCGCACTATGCTGAACCGAATCATACACTTTTCCCTCCACAACCGTATGCTGGTGCTCGTGGCCTCCATGCTGTTGCTGGTGGGCGGCACCTACACCGCCCTGCACACGGAGGTAGACGTATTCCCCGACCTGACCGCCCCCACCGTGGTCATCATGACCGAAGCCAACGGCATGGCCACCGAGGAAGTGGAGCAACTGGTCACCTTCCCCATCGAGACGGCTGTCAATGGTGCCACCGGCGTGCGCCGCGTTCGCTCGTCCAGCACCAACGGCTTCTCCGTGGTGTGGGTGGAGTTTGACTGGGACATGGATGTCTACCTGGCGCGTCAAATCGTAAGCGAAAAGCTCTCCATCGTCAATGAATCCCTCCCGCCCAATGTGGGACGTCCCACGCTGGGTCCGCAATCGTCCATCCTGGGCGAGATGCTCATCGTGGGTTTGACGGCCGATTCCACCTCGATGATTGACCTCCGTACCCTGGCCGACTGGACCATCCGTCCGCGCCTGCTCTCCACGGGTGGCGTGGCACAGGTGGCCGTGCTGGGCGGAGACATCAAGGAATACCAGATACAGCTGGACCCCGAACGGATGCGCCACTACGGCATCACGCTGGGCGAAGTGCTGTCCGCCACAAGGGGCATGAACGTCAATGCCAACGGCGGCGTGCTCTATGAATACGGCAACGAGTACATCGTCCGCGGACTGCTCTCCACCACCGACGCCCAGGAGATGGGCCGTGCCGTGGTGCGTGCCGGGGCCGGAGGCAGTGTGCCCATCCGCCTGGAGGACATCGCCGAGGTGCGCATCGGTGCCAAATTGCCCCGCTTGGGCACAGCCTCGGAGAAGGGCAAGCCCGCCGTCCTCCTGACCGTCACCAAGCAGCCGGACACCAGCACGCTGGAGCTGACCGACAAGCTGGAAGCCTCGCTCAAGGACCTGGAGAAGAACCTCCCACCCGACGTACATGTATCGACCGACATCTTCCGCCAAAGCCGCTTCATCGAGAGTGCCATCGGCAATGTGCAGAAGTCGCTGGTGGAAGGCGGACTGTTCGTGGTCGTCGTGCTCTTCCTCTTCCTGGCCAATGTGCGTACCACCGTCATTTCGCTGGTCACCCTGCCCCTGTCGCTCCTGGCCTCCCTACTGGCCCTGCACTACATGGGACTAAGCATCAACACCATGAGCCTGGGCGGCATGGCCATCGCCATCGGTTCGCTGGTGGATGACGCCATCGTGGACGTGGAGAACGTCTACCGCCGCCTGCACGAGAACCGCCTCTTGCCGCCGGAGAACCGCCTGCCCATCAAGGACGTGGTGTTCGAAGCCTCGAAGGAAGTGCGCCTGCCCATCCTCAACTCCACGCTCATCATCATGGTCAGCTTCCTGCCCCTCTTCTTCCTGAGCGGCATGGAGGGACGCATGCTGGTGCCGCTGGGCATTGCCTTCATCACGGCCCTGGCCGCCTCCACCGTGGTGGCCCTGACCGTCACGCCCGTGCTCTGCTCGCTGATGCTGAAGAACAAAGGCTTCAAGACTGAGAAACAGAGTGCCGACTCGCCCGTAGCCCGTTGGCTGAAGAAGTATTACGAACGCCTGCTCCTGCTCTCCCTGGGACATGGACGCAAGATACTGGCGGGCACGGTCGTCGTCTTCCTGGTGGCATTGGGGTTGTTCTTCACCTTGGGACGCTCGTTCCTGCCGCCGTTCAACGAAGGGTCGTTCACCATCAACGTATCCTCCCTGCCCGGCATCTCGCTGGAAGAGAGCGACCGCATCGGCCGCCGTGCCGAGGAGTTGTTGCTGTCCATCCCGGAGATACAGACCGTGGCACGCAAGACGGGTCGTGCCGAACTGGACGAGCACGCCCTGGGTGTGAACGTCAGCGAGATTGAAGCCCCCTTCGAGTTGGGCGACCGCAGCCGTGCCGAACTGACCGCCGAGGTACGCGAGAAGCTGTCCACCATCAGCGGCGCGAACATCGAGATTGGCCAACCCATCAGCCACCGCATCGACGCCATGCTCAGCGGCACGCAGGCCAACATCGCCATCAAGCTCTTCGGCGACGACCTGAACCGCATGTTCCAGCTGGCCAATGAAATCAAAGGAAAGATACAGGACATCCCCGGCATGGCCGACCTCAACGTGGAGCAGCAGATCGAGCGTCCGCAGCTGGTCATCCGGCCCCGGCGCGAGATGCTGGCCCGCTATGGCATCACGATGCCCCAGTTCTCGGAGTTCGTCAGTGCCTGCCTGGCGGGCGAGGCCGTATCGCAGGTCTACGAGCAGGGCAAGAGCTTCGACCTGGTGGTACGTGTCCGCCACGACCTGCACGACGAGATGGACAAGGTGCGCGACCTGATGATAGACACCGCCGACGGGCAGAAGGTGCCGCTCTCCTACATCGCCGATGTCCGTTCCGCCGCCGGCCCCAACACCATCAGCCGCGAGAACGTGAAGCGAAAGATTGTCATCAGCGCCAACGTGGATGGCCGCGACCTCCGCTCGGTGGTGAATGACATCCAAGCCCGCATCGATGCAGAGATTCACCTGCCCGAAGGCTACCATGTGGAATATGGCGGACAATTCGAGAGCGAACAGGCGGCCAGCCGCACGCTGACCCTGGCCTCGTGCGTGGCGATAGTCATCATCTTTCTGCTGCTCTACCACCAGTTCCACAGCACGCGGGAGAGCCTCATCATCCTCATCAACCTGCCCCTGGCGCTGATAGGCGGCGTGTTCGCCCTGCTCCTGACCACGGGCGAGGTCAGCATCCCGGCGGTCATCGGATTCATCTCGCTCTTCGGCATCGCCAC
>DXBX01000083.1 GCA_019116285.1 Candidatus Bacteroides merdigallinarum | reverse complement strand
GAGGAAGATAGCGGGCTATCTGACGAAGAACAGGAGCGAAAAGGACCAAAAAATCGCCCAAAGCACACACGAAAACGGATACATCAAGCCAAGAAAAACTTTTTGGAGAAATTCAAAACAGCTTCTAAGATGTATATAAATTCCCGCTATGGGATGATAGCAAACAGCTTCGGTATGCCCGAAACACAAACTTGCTACCATAAAAACAGAGTTCAGACTTTAAAACAACTCATAAACTTTGGGCAACTCAAAGGACTGCTCGCAGCTTCTTTCGGAAGCAAACGGGGGCGTTCAGGGGGCAACCCCACTGGCTCATTGGGGAGTTTTTAGCATGAGCGTCAGCGGTGCGTGAAGAAAACGCCATAATGAGCTATGGCTTTTGTTCCCAAAAGCCTGCGGCGGTGTCGGTTTTCCCTTGTCGGTCGGCAGAACGGAAGTCCGTCTGGCCAGCCTGCGGATGGCGATACTCACCTCCGTTGCTTCCACAGCAGGCTTGATGATGAATGAAAATCCGATGAATTGATGAATGGGCGACTTAACATACTAAAAGTCATAGCGATACATGCTCAACATTCTTTCATCAAACCGCTTGTCAAAAGAAAAGCGATGAGTAAGGCTGTGTCCGTTTTCTCTTTTCATCAGCCATATCCTTTTGTTGAGAGTTTGATGAGGATGTAAACCGCTGTTATTCTTTATGTTTATATATACTTTCATCAATTCATCAAAATAATAAATAGCACTCATGCAAATTACCATGCCGTATTCCGGCAGACTTGTAGGCAAGTCTGAAAGTTTTGAATTATTGAGAAGTGAAGATAACGCATTGATGTTCTGTAATATACGACCTAAACAACCGTTCAACAAACCCGTTCACAAAACATTTGGCGACGAAAAGAAAAATAGCACTTGTCTGTCTTTTCGCAAGCACAGCCTTTCCAACAGGGCGTTGCGTACCCTTGCGGCATTGGGTGTGTTGATACGGAAAGCGATTGCCACGACCATTGGCAGGGCATACGCCTCCGCACAATAACCGTTGGGAAGCCTGATGCGCCTTTCCACATCGCAAGGCTTCAGCACTCCGCTCTTATACACGGCTCGGATGGCGGCACGGAGTGTCGGGGCGATTACATCGAACAGCCTTACCAACTCCATTTCGTTCATCCACACGTTGGCGGCATCGGACGGCACGGCAATCCTGCCGCACCCGTCCATCGTGATTGTTGTCCGTTCCATAGACTGTGCGTTATAGGACGAAACGTCCGCTTATCTTGCTCTCAAAGGCGGATATGTCGTTTTCAAGTTTAGCGTTGGTCACCTTCGCGTAAATTTGCGTGGTGGTTATATTCGTATGCCCCAAAATCTTGCTCACGCTCTCTATCGGCATACCGTAATTCAATGCCAAAACAGCGAATGAATGGCGGCTCAAATGGAATGAAACCGGCTTTTCTATCCCGCATTTCTTCGCCACAGCCTTGATGCGTTTGTTCACCATGTCAAGCGAGCCGATGTTGAAAAGTCGCTTGTCTCTTCTGAACGGCTCGTAACGCCTGATTATCTGCATGGGGATGTCCATCAGCTTGATTTGGAACGGTACGCCCGTCTTTTGGCGTTTCGACACAATCCATGATGCGCCATTCATCTCAACGATGTTATCGGTGGTCAGGTTCTTGATGTCCGTGAACGAGATGCCAGTCCAGCAACCGAACAGGAACAAATCCCTCGCCAATGCGAAGTTGGGATTGTCCAGACTGATTGTACTCAACGCCTGAATTTCATCTTCCGTGAGAAAGCCTCGTTCCTTGTGGTCGGGGTCAACGTGGTACATCGCAAACGGGTTTCTCGGTATCTTGCCATTGTAGTGCGCCGTGGTGACGATGTGTTTCAACGGTATGGAGTATATCCACACGGACGATTGCGCCAGCCCGACCTCGTTTCGCAGGTACAGGCAGTAGTCACGGATGAAATCCTCCGTCAATTCGTTCATCGCCATGTCCGTCCGCTTGTACTGCCTCTTAATAAACTCCGCTACGTATTTGCGGACGGTCAGGTACTTCTGGTACGTACGCTTGGAGCGGTCTTTGCCCACCCGCTTGGCAAACGCCTCATTCTCCTTGTCAAAGGCCCGTAACAATGTTTCATACTCCGTGCCGATGCCTTGATAGGCGTTGCGTACCATTTCAGCCGTGACAAATGCCTCACGGTCGGAAAGCCGCTGGTAGTGCTTCGTTATCTGCGCCTTGATGTTGTCAAGCGCATAGTTCACCGTCACCGCCTCGCGGCTCTTGCCTTTCGCCCTGTTGCCTTTAGCATCCCACAAATCCTTGGAGATACGCTGCTTGCAACTGAACTGTGCGATAGTCCCGTTGATTGTAACCCGTCCCATGATGGGGACAATTCCATTCTTTTCCTTGCTTCCGTTTACATAGAAGACGGTCTTGAAAGTACTCCTCATAATCCTTGCTTTTTGTTTGGTGCAAAATTAGTTTATGGGAGTTGTAAAGGCAGAATGTAAACCTACGCAGAACGCAGAAATAGAGACCGTTAGTGTTAAATGTGCATCAGGTGTTGGGTAATGATTTGGAAGTGCATCTATTGCTGTAATCCGCCCAAATCCGTTTTTCCGCCCTTATGTCATTCCGTGCCACCCGAAGCCAAACCCTCTGACCGTCAGTGAGAATGCTCAAATTCGCTTTATTCTGCGTTTTATCCTATTATTTTCATACAAAACAATGAACCTTTCAACAATAATTTTTGAGCCTGACAACAATAGAATGCAACAAATTTCGACTTATCTTTGTGCTGTAATCAGAAACACCATTAAAGGATAAGTATATGAGAAGGAAACTGTTATTGTTCACCATATTGTCCTGTCCGTTTCTTTCAGCAAATGCAGGAGGAGGCGGGAATGACACCATCGGACTGTTCGACCTTACGAAAGGCGAGAATGGAAATCCCCCATAATTACCCTTAGCAGCGGCTATATGATGCCGGTTCTCGGATTAGGGACGTACAGCCTGCATGGGGACGAATGTATCAACGCCATTCTTTCGGCCATCAAGCTCGGCTATCGCAAGTTCGATACGGCAACTTTCTATGGCAACGAAAAGGAAGTCGGCGAGGCTATCCGCCGCTCGGGAATTCCACGCGAAGAGTTCTTCATCTGCACCAAGCTTTATCCCAATGAGTACGCCCATGCAGACAAGGCTATCGAAGAGTCATTAGCTTGTCTGGACATCGGCTATGTGGACTTAATGCTGCTCCATCATCCTGGACGGAACGATGTAGAGGCGTATAAGGCCATGGAACGTGCCGTAGCCGAAGGTAAAATCCGGTCGTTGGGAGTCTCCAATTATTATATAAAGGAGATGACGGAGTTCTTGCCGAAGGTGAGCATTAAGCCCGTGCTTACGCAGAACGAGATACACCCTTACTATCAGGAGAAGGAAGTCGTGAAGTTCATGCACAAAAACGGGATAGTCATCGAAGGATGGTATCCCTTCGGCGGACGCGGTTGGACAAAAGCAATGTTTAGCAATGAAACAATTAAAGAAATAGCCAAGGCACACGATAAATCACCCGCCCAAATCATCCTGCGGTGGGACTTGCAAAACGGTGTGGTGGTCGTCCCCGGTTCCAGCAATCCTACTCACCAAAAGGAGAACATTTCGGTGTTCGACTTCGAACTAAGCGATGAAGAAATGGCACGCATCAATGCCCTCGACCGTGGCGAAAAACATGACTGGTATTAATGTCGGACGCAGGGATCACTGTCTCTTTCGTAACTCTTCGCAATAGGTAGACGGCGTCACCCCCGTCTGCTTCTTGAACATCCGGCTGAAGTGCTGGGAATACTCGAACCCCAGTTCGTAGGCCACCTGTGCGATGGGGGTTCCTCCGGCAAGTGCGTTCTTGGCCAGCTGGATCACATACTTGCGGATATGGTCGCTGGCGGTGTCGCCCGTCATCTTCTTGAACACCAGCGGATGTTGTTCCACGTACCCGAGGTAGCGGCTGTAGTCGCCCACGTTCCTGATTTTCATTATCTTCGTCATATCGTACCCAATTGATTCGTTTCGGTACAAAAATAATGAAAAAGCATGAAGTAGCTTGTCGGCATGTAGTAAAATCAGTAAAAAAGGCACGAACTGCCCACTTATCGTTACGTCCGCTCCCGATGAGAGCCTGTAACTTTGCATTGAAAAAAAGAAGTTGAATGATGAAAAAGCAAACGCACATCCCGACAGAATTGTATGAAGACGAGGTAGTCTGCTTCCTCGCCGACCGCTACCACAGCACTCCGAATGAAATCGTGGAATGCTTCCTTGCGCAAGACGGCCGGATGGAAGAAGCAGACAGAAGACCAACCGCTTTCACATTGGAAGAGAACGAGATGGAAATTATGAGGGGATTGACAAAGGAAGCGATGGGGAGGTAATTTCCGGCGGCTTCCCTTGCCCCGCTCCCCAATTTTCCCTACCTTCGCCAAGCAAAAAAGAAAGAATATGAACAACTTCAATCCATACATCAAGCATATAGACACCGATGCCCTCAAAGAACTATGCATCCGGCACGGGCAGCTTTCCATTTTCCGCAAGGGCGAGTACCTAATCAGGGAAGGCGATGCTTACCCTTATTTTGGCTTTGTCAAGGTGGGGGTATTCAAATATGTCAGCGTCAATAAGACGGAAAACCGCCTGTACAACACGGGGTTCGTGTTCCCCGATGAGTTTGTCGCCGACTATCCTGCGTGCATTTATGGTATGCGCTCGGAAACCAACGTGCAAGCCTTGACCCGAAGTGAAGTCTATGTTTGTCCGTCCGAACGGCTTACCGTCCTTTACGGACAGCAGCCCGATATCGCCCGTATCAATGCCGAACAACTGTTCCTACAAACCTATTCGCGCTACCTCGACCTTTACCGCCTCACGCCCGAAGAACGCTACCTCCAGTTGCTGCGGCGATGCCCCGATATCCTGCAATCCGTCCCGCTCAAGGAAATCGCTTCCTACCTGATGATAACGCCCACGCACATGAGCCGCATCCGCCGCAAGCAGTCATTCGGCTGACACATCTCTCGACATAGGTTGAGAAATCGCCACAACGAGGGAATCCTTTCTTTCAACTTCAAATTTCCTTCAAACTTAATCCCTACATTTGCGCACAACATTCTAATTTATGAAATATGAAAACGAGACTTTTCTTATCCCTATTCGCGCTCCTCGCCCTGACCGGTTGCCTCGATGATGACACGCCGGAGGACAAAGTGGAAACCGTGAACGTGGCAATCTCCGCCATGACTTACATCGACAGCCCTGTCATGACAAACTACCCGATAGAAGGGATGCGGGCAAAAGTGGGGAACAACGCCGATTATGAGTTTATGACTTTCAACGAGATCGAAGGCTTCTCCTTCGAGCCGGGCTATGCGTATGAATTGCAGGTAGAACGGACAACGTTGGCAAATCCGCCCGCCGATGCCAGCCGATACACCTACAAACTCTTGGATGAGCTCTCGAAGCAGCCAGCCGAATGCACGCGGGAGACTGTCCGTCTGTATGTATCTGCCGAAACGGGAAACTACAATTGGGGTCTCCCGCAAACGGACGATGCGCACTGCATGAAAATCCGCGAGTCGGAAAACGAGGATTGGACGAACGTCCCCTTCAACAAAATCGAAGGCTTCATCTACGAGGATGGAACCGCCTACGAGCTTGCGGTGGAGAAAATCACACTCCATGCCCAGCCTACGGACGACCGTTGCCAAACTGTGCAATATGTCCTGCAAGAAATCATTTCGCAAAGCAAATAACCGCCGCATCTAATGAATAAGGCATTAGTCCCTGCCGACACCTTCCAGTCCGCAGGGGCTTTTTGTTTTCTGTAAAAATGTTACAAATACCGATGATATGTCTATCCTCCCGCATCCTATCCTTCCGTATCTTTGTAATCGCAGAAATGATAAAAGCAGAGATATGAAAAAATTATTCTTAATCCCACTGATGCTGGCCACGTTTATGATTGCGATGGCTCAGGCACAACAGAAAGTTTCTAACAATCAAAATAAGACGAATATGGAAAGTAACACTATCAAACTGACCATTGAGGGCGGCAAGACATTCACCGCCACATTGGTGGACAACTCATCCACGCAGGCACTGAAGGAACAGCTTGCCAAGGGAAATATCACCGTGGAAATGGAAGACTATGCCAACATGGAGAAAGTAGGCTCGCTCGGCATCCGCCTGCCACGCAACGACAAGCAGACCACGACCGGACCGGGCGACCTCATCCTCTACCAAGGGCATAACTTCGTCATCTATTACGACACTAACTCGTGGAGCTTCACCCGGCTGGGTAAGATAAACAACGCTTCGCAAGCTGAGCTGAAAGCGGCATTGGGACGAGGCGACGTAACCGTGACACTCTCACTGGACTAAGTATGAAGAGACTGATAGTAATAGGATTATTAGGTATGGCACTGACTTTATCAGCTAAAGCCCAACATGAGGCGGATGTCCGCACAAGTAATTATGTGGAGAGCGAGATGTTGGTACGCATTTCCGAGATAGAGGTCTATCCCGAACATCTGAGCGAGTATCTGACGTTCGCCCGGAATGTGGGAGCGGAGTCCGTCCGCAAGGAGCCGGGAGTGATAGCCATTTACCCGATGGTGCAGAAACGGGATTCGTGTCAGATACGTATTCTTGAAATCTATGCCGACCAAGAGGCTTATAAGAAACATATCGCTTCGGAGCATTTCCTGACTTACAAACAGAGTACATTGCATATGGTGAAATCGCTCGACCTGGTGGATATGACCCCGATGAATCCGGACGGTATGAAGGCGATTTTCTGCAAAATGAAATGACAGGACTTTAATCCCGAATAGCTATGGAACGACGAGAATTTTTGAAGAAGTCTGCATTGGCTGCCTTGGGCACGGCAGTAGCCGGAACAGGGCTGGTGCAGGCTTTCAGTCACGTAAATGATAACGAATCAAAATCAGACAAGATGAAGATAGTAGTATTAACGGGTAGTCCCCGTAGGAACGGAAATTCCGCTTATCTGGCGGAGCAGTTCATCAAGGGTGCAGAAGAAAAAGGACACGAGGTGTTCCGTTTCGACTGTGCTTTCAAGCAGGTAGAACCGTGTCGTGCCTGCAACCGTTGCGGCATGGATGGACCTTGCATCTACAACGATGACTTTCAGGAACTCCGTCCACACTTGATAGAAGCGGACATGGTGGTATTCGCCACGCCGATGTATTATTTCGGCATCTCGGCACAGATGAAACGGGTGATAGACCGCTTCTATGCCATCAACGGGCAGATAAAGGGTGCACGGAAGAAAGCGGCCTTCCTAATGACATACGCCAACACGGCAAAAGAAGAGGCCGAACCGATGGTGCTGCATTACCGCACGTTGATGAAGTATCTAGGCTGGACAAGTGTGGGCGAGGTTGTTGCTCCCGGAGTATGGACAGCAGGAAGTGTCCGCCACACTGACTTTCCGCAGCAAGCTTATAAATTAGGGAAAAGCTTATAAATTTGGAAAGAAGTATCAGCAATGTGGCACAGATTTAGAGATGTACTGGTTTGCGATAGCTCTATCGATGCTTGTCGATAGAGCTATCGTTGGCCTTCGATAGAGCTTTCATCGCCTGACGATAGCCCTATCGTATTTTCATATTCATCGCTGCCTCCTCTTATTTGCGGAAAGGAGGTTTCACTACTTGTGCTTTCAGCTTACGGCCACGCATATCAATGCAGATTTCCGTGCCTGGTTTGGCATATTCGGGCTTGACATATCCCATGCCGATACCTATCTTCCGCATGGGAGACATGGTGCCGGACGTAACGGAGCCGATGACTTCGCCTTCCACATTATATAATTGGTAGCCGTGGCGGGGAATGCCTCTGTCTATCATTTCGAAGCCTATCAGCTTGCGGGTAACACCTTCCTTCTTTTGCTTCTCCAGCATCGGACGATTGATGAAGTCCTTCCCGTCCACGAATTTGGTAATCCAACCCAATCCTGCCTCAATGGGCGAAGTCGTATCATCCAGGTCATTGCCATACAGGCAGAAGCCCATCTCCAGACGAAGCGTATCGCGGGCACCCAAGCCAACCGGCTTGATACCAAACTCTGCACCGGCCTCAAAAACTGCATCCCAAATCTTCATGGCAACCTCGGGATAGAAATAGAGTTCAAAGCCTCCTGCACCCGTATAACCGGTGTTGGAAATAATGACATCCGGTTCGCCGGCAAACTCGCCATGAGTGAAATGATAATAAGGTATGGAAGATAGATCTATCGAAGTCAGTTTCTGCAAAGCCTGGATGGCCTTCGGACCCTGTACGGCCAACTGAGCCATACGGTCGGAGGCATTCTCCAATTCGGCTCCTTCTGTATTGTGAGATACGCACCAATTCCAGTCTTTCTCAATGTTGGCGGCATTCACCACCAGCAGATATTTCTCTGGTTCATACTGATAAACCAGCAGGTCATCGACGATACCTCCGGTCTCGTTGGGAAAGCAAGTGTATTGCACCTTGCCGGGCACCAAGGCCGATACGTCATTGGACGTGACCTTCTGCAGGAAAGCCAGTGCCTTCGGACCTTTAACCCAAAATTCTCCCATATGGGATACATCAAATACGCCTACTGCATGGCATACGGTCAGGTGTTCATCAATGATGCCGGAGTATTCAATAGGCATGTTATAACCGGCAAATTCGTGCATTTTTGCGCCTAAGGCAATATGCTTCTCGGTAAACGGAGTAGTTTTCATGATAGTAATATCGTTTATTTTTATAAGTAAATGTATTCAGATTCAATTCCGGGCGGCCGTGAGCTCAGCAATCTTCACAACCACGCGCATAGCCTTCTCCATACTCTGGATGGGCACGAACTCATAACGTCCGTGGAAATTCAGACCACCGGCAAAAATGTTGGGACACGGCAGTCCCTTGAAGGAGAGCTGCGCGCCGTCCGTCCCGCCACGGATAGCCCGCACGTGAGGTTCCACACCGGCTTCCTTCATGGCAGCAAAGGCGATGTCGATGACGTGCATCACCGGTTCTATCTGTTCGCGCATGTTGTAATACTGGTCATGCAACTCCAGGGCAACAGCACCTTCACCATATTCGGCATTGATAAGATTGGCCAGCCGTTGCATGGTTGCCTTGCGGCTTTCGAAGCGAGCCCGGTCGTGATCGCGTATGATGTAAGAGACAGTAGTCTGCTCCACGTCTCCGCTGACTCCTATCAGATGATAGAAGCCTTCATAGCCTTCGGTATGTTCGGGCGTCTCGCTATCGGGCAAGAGCGACATGAAGCGATTGGCCACGCGAAGCGAATTGATCATCTTGTTCTTGGCATAGCCCGGATGTACGTTGCGGCCTTTGAAAACAAGTTTGGCCGAAGCGGCGTTGAAATTCTCGAACTCCAACTCTCCTACCTCACCTCCATCCATCGTATAGGCCCAGTCACAACCGAATTTCTCCACATCGAACTTATGGGCACCCAATCCTATCTCTTCGTCGGGATTGAAGCCAATGCGTATCTTGCCATGTTTGATTTCCGGATGCTCTTGCAAGTAGACGATGGCCGATACAATCTCCGCGATGCCTGCCTTGTCATCCGCACCCAGCAGAGTCTTTCCGTTGGTGACTATCAGGTCCTCGCCTTTGTGATCCAGCAATTCGGGGAACTGGCCGGGAGAGAGCACGATGTTTTCTTCCTCGCAAAGCACGATGTCTTTTCCGTCATACTCCTTCACGATGCGGGGAGACACATTCGCTCCGCTCATGTCCGGGCTGGTGTCCATGTGTGCAATGAAGCCTACTACAGGCACTTCCTTATCTGTATTGGCCGGCAACGTGGCAAAGAGGTAGCCGTTATCGTCCAATGTCACCTCTTGCAAACCCAAGGTTTCCAACTCTTCTTTCAGGTATTTGGCAAATACCATCTGCCCCGGCGTACTCGGGGTAACTCCTGTTTCTTCGCTTGATTGCGTATCGAAACTTACATACTTCAAGAATCTTTCTACTAATGTCATAATCTTAACGAGATTGATTTCTCGCCGTAAAATTAAGAAAAGGGGCGTGAACGGCCAAGCAATCCACGCCCCTTTTTACGTATATTTTCATCAAATTGACATCAAAAACATCCCGTGCCATCAAAGCAATGCGTGCAAAGTTTACACTTGGGCAGGCCGATTGATTCAACTAATGTTTCTAAGGTGTTAAATTTCAAAGAATTCAATCCAAAGCGTTCGCGGATGATATCCACCATCTTTTCGTACTCGGGCGAGCCGGTCGTGGCATATTTATCCAGATTCTTGTTTTCATCACCTTCCAGCTCCTTGATGATGCGACGGGTTATCAACTCCAGGTCACTTCGCGATGAGGTAAAGCCGATGAAAGGACATGCATAAATCAGAGGCGGACAAGCAATGCGGATGTGCACCTCCTTGGCTCCGCAATCGAAGAGAACCTTCACATTGTCGCGCAACTGGGTGCCGCGAACGATGGAGTCATCGCAAAACAGAACCCGCTTTCCCTGCAGCATGGCCCGGTTGGGTATCAGCTTCATCTTTGCCACCAGGTCGCGCAACTCCTGACGGCTGGGAGTGAAACTACGCGGCCAGGTAGGTGTGTACTTGGCAATGGCGCGATGATAAGGCACGCCTTTGCCTTCGGCATATCCCAGCGCCATACCCACACCGGAGTCAGGGATACCACATGCGCAATCCACTTCCGAGCGATCCGTCTGCCCCATCTTCAGGCCGGAGTGGAAACGTACCTCCTCCACGTTGCGGCCTTCATAGCAGGAAGTGGGAAACCCATAATACACCCACAAGAAAGAGCAAATCTGCATCTTGTCGTTCGGTTTACGCATCTGCACGATTCCATCGGCGTGAATACGGACAATCTCGCCCGGCCCCAGGTAAGTGTCTATCTCATAATCCAAGTTGGGAAAACTGCTGGATTCGCTGCTCACGGCGTAGGCTCCCTCCTTGCGTCCTATTACAATAGGTGTACGGCCCCACTTGTCGCGGGCGGCGATGATGCCATCCTCTGTCAACAACAGCATGGAGCAAGAGCCTTTGATGCGGTTGTAGACATTCTCGATGCCTTCCACAAAAGTTTTTCCTTGGATGATAAGCAGGGCTATCAGCTCTGTCTGATTGGTCTTTCCGGAGCTCAACTCTGCAAAATGCATGTTTTGGGCCAGCAGTTCGGCCTCCAGTTCATTGATGTTTTGGATTTTTGCTACCGTAACGATGGCGAAACGCCCGAGGTGGGAATTGATGATGATAGGTTGTGCGTCGGTATCACTGATGATGCCTATACCGGAATTACCGGTGAATTTGTCCAGCTCATCTTCAAATTTGGTGCGGAAATAGGTACTTTCCAAGTTGTGAATGGAGCGGGTGAAAAGTTTCTTGTCCGCATCATACGTGGCCATGCCGCCGCGTCTGGTTCCCAGGTGCGAATTGTAGTCAGTGCCGTAAAACAGGTCTGTCACACATTTCGCTTTGGCTACTGTTCCGAAAAAGCCTCCCATATAAAATTCTTGTATTTTAATTTAGCATTTATGCGCGCAAAGGTACAAAAATAGTCGGCATGCGCGATAAACAAAGGCATTCTTTTTTTGAAGTATCCATAAAAAGAAGCCGCTTCATCGGCTGAAAACAGCTTCCGAAAACGGCTTCAAAAAACTAACACCTGTATGAAAACTACAACTTTTTACCTTGTAGCTTTACATAAGCCCACAAAGATACAAATATTTGCTCAACTGAGCAATTCTAGGAGAGATTCTTTAGCATTCTGAAGGATTATTTGCTTACCTTTGCACGCATTTTACTTGAATGACTACGACATGACCCAAACATTATGCATGATATTCTTAGGCGGAGGCATCGGAAGCCTGTTGCGCTATGGTGTTCAGCTTTCTCTGCACAAGTTCATTACCCCTTTCCTTTTCCCTTGGGCGACGCTCAGCGTCAATATCGTGGGTAGTTTCTGCATCGGACTCTTCTACGCCTGGTCGGCCCGTTTCAACCTTTCAGACGAAACACGCCTCTTGCTCACCACGGGACTTTGCGGAGGATTCACCACTTTCTCCACCTTCAGTCACGAAGGAATGATCATGCTCCGTCAAGGATACTATGGCACTTTCCTACTCTACACCACACTAAGTGTTTTGCTGGGAGTGGCAGCCGCATTTGCCGGAGGATGGGCAGGCTCTGCCTTCCCGAAACATAGCTGAGCACTTGTCCAAACATTGGCCGCCTCTTTGCGAGACAAAGTCAACAGCTCCCTATGCTGCCTTCCTTGCGCTTCATCTCCGCCAATACGCCACACGTCAGGGGGATGGCAAGCAGGAAGGTCAGCATGTCGGATACAGCCTGACACATCTCCACTCCCTGCAATCCGAAGAAGTGAGGCAAAATAAAGATGAGGGGGACAAAGAACAATCCTTGACGTGCCGAGGAAAGAATGGTGGCACGCACCGATTTGCGGATGGTCTGCAACATCATGTTGCTCACGATAATCCACGCACCGAAAGGATAAGTAATCAGTTGCCAGCGCAAGGCCGCCGCTCCCGTGGCAACCACTCCGGCATCTCCCTTGCGGAAAAGCTCCACAATCTCTTCCGCATAACCGAAACCGGCCACGGCACAGATCAGCAAGAATACAAATCCTACCTTGACACAAAACCAGAAGCCCTGACGCACCCTTGCATAGAGGCCCGCTCCATAGTTGAATCCGCAAACCGGCTGGAAGCCTTGACCGAATCCGATAAGGAAGGAGTTGATGAACATCCCGATGCGCGACACGATGGACATCCCCGCAATAGCTGCATCGCCATACGCGCCGGCCGCCACATTGAGTAGCATGGTGGACAGGCTGGCCAATCCCTGACGGGCCAACGAAGGAGTTCCTCCGCCGATGATTTCCTTTATATAAAATAAGGTGGGGGTGAAATTCTTGTAATGGATGCGTATGTTGCCTCCTCGACGCGCCATGCACAACAACAACACAAAGCTACAAAACTGGCTGATAGCCGTGGCCCAAGCAGCGCCTGCTATCCCCATGTCGAACCCGAATATCAGGATAGGATCCAATGCCACATTGATAACCGCCCCCGTCACAATGCCCACCATGGCATAAGCAGCATTGCCTTGGAAGCGCATCTGATTGTTCAGTACCAGCGAAGCCGCCATGAAGGGAGCTCCCAGCAGGATAACACCCAGGTATTGCTCCGTATAGGGCAAGATAGTGGGGGTAGAACCTAACAGGATGGAAAGCGGAGTTAGAAAAGCCAATCCCAAGCCTGCCAAGACAATACCCGTGAAGAAAGCAAGGAAGAAGCCGTTGGCCGCCATCTTTTCGGCACTGGCCATATCCTGCGCACCCAACCGGCGGGAGATGTAGTTGCCCGACCCATGTCCGAAGAAGAAACCAACCGCCTGGATGATGGTCATCACGGAAAAGACCACACCTACCGCTGCCGTGGATTGCGTGTTGATTTTACCTACGAAATACGTGTCGGCCATGTTATAAAATGAAGTCACCAGCATACTGATAATCGTAGGTACGGCCAAGGATATAATAAGCCGTGGCACGGGATGGGTGGTCAGATGTATATAATTATCTTTGATGGTATGAGGGTGATTCAAATGCATGGTCTTCTATACTTGTCGCACAAAGGTACGTTAATGCCGCCATATTGTCGCTACTTTGCCAAGCTAAAAAAGGCGAATTAATACAATTTCGCACGTGGATGCCCCTACTCTATCAAAAATCCCGTATCTTTGTCGCCATTGAAAAAATCAAAAAGGCAAATTGAAATGAAAAAAGCAGTATTGTGCATGATGCTTCTTCTGCTGGGCATCGGCTATATCTCCGCACAAAATAAGGCAGAAATCAAGTTTGACAAGACTACGCACGACTTCGGCACCTTCTCCGAGAACGACCCGATTGTGACCTGCACTTTCACCTTCACCAACGTGGGCAAGGGACCGCTCGTCATCCACCAGGCCATTGCTTCTTGCGGATGCACCGTGCCCAAATATACCCAGGAGCCGGTTCTGCCGGGCAAGACCGGCACCATCACGGTGACCTATAACGGCACCGGACGTTATCCCGGACACTTCCGCAAATCCATTACCCTTCGCACCAATGCCGAGACAGAGATGCTTCGTCTCTTTATCGAAGGAAACATGGAGGCCAAGTAAGGTGAATAAATATCCTAAAAACCATAATCAAACATGAAACAAGAAGAAGAACAAATCACCGGCCTGCCGGAGAACGCCTTCCGAGAGCTGAAGGCGGGAGAAGTGTATAACCCGCTGATGAGCCCCGGCAAAACCTATCCGGAGGTGAATCTTTGGTCTGTCCTTTGGGGCGTGTGCATGGCCGTGCTTTTCTCGGCTGCTGCGGCCTATCTGGGCTTGAAAGTGGGCCAGGTGTTCGAAGCGGCCATCCCCATCGCCATCATTGCCGTAGGCCTCTCCACGGCGGCCAAGCGCAAGAACTCACTGGGCGAGAATGTCATCATTCAGTCCATCGGCGCCTCGTCGGGTGTCATCGTGGCAGGAGCCATCTTTACTCTGCCGGCACTGTATATCCTGCAGGAGCGCTATCCGGCCGAGGTGACCGTGACCTTTGCGCAGGTGTTCATCAGCTCTTTGCTGGGTGGTATCCTGGGCATCCTGTTTCTCATCCCCTTCCGCAAGTATTTCGTGAGCGACATGCACGGCAAATATCCCTTCCCCGAAGCCACAGCCACCACACAAATCCTGGTGTCCGGACAGAAGGGAGGCGATCAGGCCAAACCTCTGTTAACCGCCGGCTTGGTGGGTGGCTTGTATGACTTCATCACTGCCACCTTCGGCTTATGGAACGAGAACTTCACCACCCGCGTCTGCGCCTGGGGCGAGATGCTGGCGGACAAGGCAAAGTTGGTATTCAAGGTCAACACCGGCGCTGCCGTATTGGGCTTGGGCTACATTGTAGGTTTGAAGTATGCGGCCATCATCTGCTTTGGCTCGTTGTTCGTCTGGTGGATTCTTATCCCCGGCCTCTCGCTGATTTGCGGAGACATGGTGTTGAACCAATGGAACCCCGAAGTAACGCAGACCGTCGGCTCCATGTCGCCCGAACAGATATTCAACTACTATGCGAAGAGCATCGGTATCGGCGGTATTGCCATGGCGGGCATCTTGGGCATCATCAAGTCGTGGGGTATCATCAAGAGTGCCGTAGGCTTGGCTTCCAAAGAGTTGAAAGGAAAGTCCGGGGCAGAGGCACAGACGATACGTACCCAGCGCGACCTCTCCATGAAGTTCATCGCCATCGGTTCCATCATTACTTTGATACTGGTGGTACTTTTCTTCTATTTCGATGTCATGCAGGGCAACCTGCTGCACACGATTGTGGCTATCTTGCTTGTTGCCGGCATTGCCTTCCTGTTCACTACGGTAGCGGCCAACGCCATCGCCATCGTGGGTACGAACCCCGTATCGGGCATGACGCTGATGACCCTCATCCTGGCCTCTGTGGTCATGGTGGCCGTAGGCTTGAAAGGCCCCGGCGGCATGGTAGCGGCCTTGGTGATGGGTGGCGTGGTCTGCACAGCCTTGTCCATGGCAGGAGGTTTTATCACAGACTTGAAAATCGGTTATTGGCTGGGCACTACACCCGTCAAACAAGAGAGTTGGAAATTCCTGGGTACCCTCGTCTCCGCGGCTACCGTAGGAGGCGTTATGATTATTCTGAACAAGACTTACGGATTCACCAGCGGTGTACTGGCTGCCCCGCAGGCCAATGCCATGGCGGCCGTCATCGAACCGTTGATGAACGGCGTTGCGGCTCCGTGGTTGCTTTACGGCATCGGGGCCGTGCTTGCCATCATCTTGAACTTCTGCGGCATACCCGCTTTGGCTTTCGCTCTGGGCATGTTCATCAATTTGGAACTGAACATCCCCTTGCTAGTGGGAGGTGCCATCAACTGGTACGTAACCAGTCGCAGCAAAGATGCAGCCCTCAACACCCGGCGTGGTGAGCGTGGTACGCTGCTGGCTTCCGGCTTCATCGCAGGCGGTGCCTTGATGGGCGTGGTCAGTGCCGGCATGCGCTTTGGAGGCATCAACTGGCTGAACGAAGCCTGGTTGGCCAACACATGGTCGCAGGTGGCTGCACTCGTGGCCTATGCCCTGCTGATTATCTATTTTGTAAAATCAGTGTTGAAAATCAAATAGGACTTACACATTAAATATATGAATGATAAACCCAAAACAAAGAAGACAATGAGAACAATGAAGAAACTTTTTATCGGCATTTTGTGTGCAGGTGGTAGCCTTTCGGTTTCTGCACAAGAGGCTGCGAACAGTGATGTCATGCTGACCAATGCCATCAAGTATCTGGATGTTCCTTATGTGGAGCATACATTGGACCAGAACGGACCGGAAGAACTCATCTTGAATTGTGACGAAGTGGACTGCACCACTTTCGTAGAGTATGTACTGGCTGAATCACTGTGCCCGGTAGTCAACGGTGATGTATCCGAAGGGACCTTCGCCCAAAAGCTCCAGTTAATCCGCTATCGGGATGGTAAAATCAACGGATATACCTCGCGCCTGCATTATATCAGTGACTGGATCAACAACGGTGTCCGCAATGGTGTCCTGGAGGATGTTACCGCCCAGAAGAGCCAAGACACGCAGAAGCTCAACCTGAACTATATGAGCACGCATCCGCAGGAATACAAGCAGCTGGCCAACTCGTCCGAGGACGTGGCCACGATGAAACGTATCGAGGCATCCCTCACCGGACAGACCATCCACTACCTTCCCGAGGACAAGGTGCCCTACAACGGATTGTCGTGGATCAAGAACGGCGACATCATTGCCATCACCACCAACACGCCGGGACTGGACATCACACACATGGGTATCGCCTTCTATGCCGACGGCAAGCTGACCTTGATCCATGCCTCGTCCAAGGAAGGAAAGGTGGTAGCTTCCACCACGACCTTGGCACAGATGCTTAAGGATAATGCCCAGTGGACAGGCATCCGTGTACTCCGGATGAAGAAGTAATTCCTACAGGAGTACACCGAAGGTTACGAAAAAAACGGTGTCCCGAGCGGCAATATCCCTTCAGAAGGGATTCCGCTATGGGACACCGTTTTTTTATACCCTCACCTGTCGGAGGGTGAATGAATCCGGAAATGTCAGATATTCAATAAGCTGTTGTAAATGGCCGTGCCCGGCTCCTGCATTGCGATGCAGACAATTAGGCAAGCCGCACTCACCACCCATAACGCCAGCAAGGTCCACTTCAATCCCGTAGGCATGGGCCGCCAATTGAGTGCCCAATGGGAAATGCCCCAAATGATGGCTGTCAATGGTATGCCCACCACGAAAAGGCCGGCAATACCCATCACGAAGGTGGGCAACGGCGAAACCACCAATGCCAAATCAGTCATGGCAGGAAACAACGACACCAACGCGGCACCGCCTCCTATCAGCAATACCAGTGCCATGAACAGCAAGGCCACGAATCCTACCCCGCAGGCTAATAAGAACGGGCTGCAAACAATAGCGAGAACAATCAATACGGCCTTGATAGCGAGACCGATGAACGTCACCAAGGCATCGCCCACTCTCCTCAGAAACGTGCGCGGCTTACCCGATGTCACATAGTCGTTCACTCCGTTGCTCATCCGTTCAAATCCGCCCGTCACCGTCCGCCCGATGTTCTCCAACGTCACCGCTTCGCCGCGCATACTCAACCTGTCCGCCGCCGTGCGAGCTTGAGGTATGACAATCCAGCATACGATGTAGACCACTATCAGCGTCCCTGTGGTGAAGAACAACAGCACAAACATGATCAGCCGGAGCAGTTGCACGTCTATCCCAAAGTAAGCGCCCAAGCCGCTGAACACGCCGCCCAATATCTTGTCATCCGGGTCGCGGAACAGCTTTCTATGGGGAATAGTACCCGGCTGCTGCCCGGATACCTCTTGCGAAGCCCCGACCTCTGCCTCCTGCTCCATCTCTTCGGGACGACCCATGCGGGCTATCACCGCCTCCACGTCGGCCAGGGTGATGACTTCCCTGCCCTCAGCCAGTCGTTCACCGAACAGCTCGGAGATACGCTGCTCAATATCGTTTACTATCTCATCGGCTCCCGCCTCCTTGTGGAAGTGTTGCCGCAGATTGTTCAGGTAATTGTCCAGCAGGCGGTAAGCATCCTCATCGATGTTGAACACCGTGCCGCCCAGATTCACCGTAAATGTCTTTTTCATATTCGTTCTTCTTTTAATAGGTTACTACGATTCTTTGTTCCGTTCATTGCTGGCGGAGATGTTCCACCGTTTCGTTCAGTTCCCACCACGAGGTTTCAAGTTCGGCCAGAAAAGCCTCCCCTTTGTCGGTCAGGCGGTAGTACTTGCGGGGTGGCCCCTGCGTGGATTCCACCCATTCATAACTCAGCAGGTCATCGTTCTTCAGGCGGGTCAGCAGCGGATAGAGGGTTCCCTCCACCACGATGAGCCGTGCCTCCTTCAGCTTGCGGATGATGTCCGAAGCGTAAGCCTGCTCCTTGTGCAGCAAAAGTAGGATACAATATTCCAGCATTCCTTTGCGCATTTGCGATTTTACATTGTTCACGTCCATCTTCTTGTTCTTTTTATTCTTCCTGAATTTATCAGGCTTCTTTGCATGGCACAAATATATGTATTAATTCAGTACTATGTATTACAAACTACTATACATTATAACTAATTAACAATAATAGGGGAGTTATACTTACTTAGCCATCGAACTATATCGTCGTAAGACAGCGTAGTATAACTGAAATGCCCGGTGCAGTATATCTTTGTTTGCAGCGCCTACAATCTTGCCTTTCCCTAAAGAGAAACATGGGAAACCTAAACATGGCTTTGAGCCGGCTAAAGAGGGACTTTAGAAAGCTAAAGAGGGACTTTGGAAAACGGAAAATAAGTGGTGAGACAAATATATACCAGTGGTTCAAGCAAAAAAGTGTATATTTGCACCGCGACCCTATAAAAGGAAACCGATATGTTTATAATCAGAAAAGCTACAACCGATGACTGCGCCCTGATACGGAAGCTGGCGCAACAGGTCTTTCCGGTGACTTACCGGGATATCTTGACTTCCGAACAAATAGACTATATGATGGAATGGATGTACTCCGAAGCGAACATCCGCAAGCAGATGGAGGAGGAAGGCCATGTCTATCTGCTGGCCTACGAGGAGTGCGAGGCGGCGGGGTATGTCAGTGTCCGTCCCGATGGCAAGGACTTGTTTCATCTGGAGAAGATCTACGTCCTGCCCTATTTCCAAGGCGCACACTGCGGAAGCTTCCTGTTCCGCGAGGCCATCAAGTATATCAAGGAGATACACCCCGAACCTTGCCAAATGGAACTGAACGTGAACCGCCACAACAAGGCTTTGCATTTCTATGAACACATGGGGATGCGGAAAGTACGCGAAGGAGATTTCCCCATCGGGAATGGATTCTATATGAATGACTATATCATGGGAATGGAAATCTGATAGAATTGAGAATTGAGAATTAAGAGTTATGAATTAAAAAATAAGAATGAAGAATCCCCGTGCAAGAGAGGCACGCAAGCAAATTCTTCATTCCTATTTTTTAATTTTTAATTTTCAATTTTTAATTCCCCAAGGTTTACGCCACCTTCTCCAGACGCTTCATCACGGAGAAGATGAACAGGGCAGCCAAGAGGCAGAGCACCATCAATGTACCCCAAACAACCCACAACGGCATGTCGCCCCACAACCACGAAGCAACAGAAGTCAGATAGTTGCCGATGGCGGTAGCTACGAACCAGCCACCCATCATCATACCCTTGTACTTGGGAGGAGCCACCTTGGAAACGAAGGAAATACCCATGGGCGACAGGAGCAACTCGGCAAATGTCAGCACCAGATAAGTAGATACCAGCCAGTTGGGCGATACAAACGAAGCCGCATCACCGGCTGCTTCTTGTGCGTTGGGCGACAGCAAGCCGATGGAAGCCACAATCATTACCACATAGCCCAAAGCGGCCACCAACATGCCGAGGCCAATCTTACGCGGAGCGGAAGGTTCCTTGCCCTTACGTGCCAACGAGCCGAAGATGGCCATGGAAACCGGAGTCAAAGCCACTACAAAGAAGGGGTTGAACTGCTGGAAGATGGGAGCATCAACAGGCACGCTGCCCTCCAACGCTGTGTAGCGGTAAACCAAGAAGAGGACGGCCAGCAAGATGACCACACCCGATATGAGCTTGCCCTTGCCCGTCTTGGACTGGAACAGTGAGAACAAGGCATATACCAGAATGATCACCGCAAACAAGTTCATTACATTGAACATCATGCTCTCCAAGCCCGAAGAACTCTTGGCCGTAAACTCATCGGCAAAGTAGGTCAGCGTCAAGCCGTTCTGATGGAAAGCCATCCAGAAGAAGATGACCACGGCAAATACCAGGCAGAGTGCCACGATGCGTTCTTTCGTCTCTTTAGGAGAGAGTTCCTCCGTATGAGCGGCATTGGCGTTTTTAGCCTCCACCTGCTTCGTAGAGCCTTCCACGTGGCGGAATGTCTTGCGGAAGCCGTAGTAAATCATCATGGACACTATCAGCGAGATACATGCCACGCCGAAAGCGAAGTGGTAGGAGTCGTTCACGCTCACGCCCCACGTCTGCTGCGCATATTCCATCATCTTCACTGCGGCCGTAGGAGCAAAGAGTGCACCGATGTTGATGGCCATATAGAAGATGCTGAACGCGGAGTCGCGCTTCGAGGCGTAAGCCGGGTCATCATACAAATTGCCGACCATCACCTGCAGGTTGCCCTTGAACAAGCCCGTACCAGTACTGATAACTAACAATCCGGCCACCATGGATACCCATGCAGCTGCGCCGTTGCCCAACGGCAGCGCCAGCAGCACATAGCCCACGAACATGCCGATGATGCCGATGGTCACCATCTTGCCATAACCGAACTTGTCCGCCAGGATACCACCGATGAACGGAAGAAAATAAACCAACGCCAGGAAAGCGGCGTAAATGTTGCCCGCCGTAGACGCGGACAAATCGAAGTTGGCACGCAGGAAAAGCACAAAGATGGCAAGCATGGTGTAGTAACCGAATCGCTCGCCCGTATTGGCCAGCGCCAATGCAAAAAGACCTTTAGGTTGTCCTTCAAACATAACGAATTAATAAGGTATTAAAAATTAGTAATAGAGTTTGTTTATGAATTGTGGTGCAAATATAGACATTTTATCGGTTTACCCAACAAATAACTCGCAAACTTCTGCCTTCGACTCCCGAATTAAGTCTTGCGGAGCTATCTTCAGCTGCAATCCGCGTTGCCCCGCACTGACATATATATAAGGAAAGTCCAGGCAGGTGCGATGGATATAAGTGGGGAAAAGCTTCTTCATCCCGATGGGCGAACATCCGCCACGGATATATCCCGTGAGGGGCAACAACTCCTTGACGGGGATAAGGTCGCACTTCTTGTTGCCGCTCACCTTGGCGGCCAGCTTGAGGTCCACCTCGTGCTCGCCGGGGATGACGCAGACGAAATGTCCCGTTTTGTCGCCGTGCAGGACGAGGGTCTTGAACACACAATCAATGTCCTCGCCCAGCGAAGCTGCCACGTGGGGCGCGCTGAGGTCGTTCTCGTCCACCTCATAAGGAATCAGTTCGTAAGCCACCTTGGCCTTGTCCAAGAGGCGGGCGGCGTTGGTCTTGTTTATTTTGATCTTAATCATAGTGCAAATTTCTGTTTGTTATACATCACTTTTTTGAGGGGGGGTACCTCAATTATGCTTGGGGTGGATGGGAAGTCTCCAATTCCTCCTTCAAGAAGCGGGGCGTGTACCCTTTGCCACTCATCGCCACCTCTTCGGGCGTGCCGGTGGAGAGGACCATTCCCCCACCCCGTCCGCCTTCGGGGCCCATGTCGATGATATAGTCCGCCATCTTGATGACGTCCAGGTTGTGCTCGATGACAATGACCGTGTTACCCTTGTCCACCAGCCGGTTCAAGACGTTCATCAGGACACGGATGTCTTCAAAGTGCAGGCCTGTGGTGGGCTCGTCCAGGATGTAGAGGGTCTTGCCCGTATCGCGCTTGGCCAACTCCGTAGCCAGCTTGACACGCTGGCTCTCACCGCCGGAGAGGGTGGTGCTGGGCTGCCCCAGCTTGATGTAGCCCAAGCCCACATCTTGCAGGACCTTTATCTTATTTAATATGGAGGGCACATTCTCGAAGAACTCCACGGCCAGGTTGATGGTGAGGTCGAGGACATCGGCGATGGACTTGCCCTTGTAGCGCACTTCCAGGGTCTCGCGGTTGTACCGCTTGCCGTGGCATACCTCACAGGGTACATAGACATCGGGCAGGAAGTTCATCTCGATGGTCTTGTAGCCGTTGCCCTGGCAGGCCTCGCACCGTCCTCCGCTGACGTTGAACGAGAAACGGCCGGGCTTGTAACCGCGCATCTTGGCTTCGGGCAGGCCTACGAAGAGGTTGCGTATGTCCGAGAAGACACCCGTATAGGTGGCGGGATTGGAGCGGGGCGTACGACCCAAAGGAGACTGGTCGACGTTGACCACCTTATCTATATATTCCAATCCCTCAATGCTGTCGTAGGGCAAGGGGTCTTGCAAGGAGCGGTAGAAGCGTTGCGAGAGGATGGGTTGCAGGGTCTCGTTGATAAGGGTGGACTTGCCGCTGCCGGACACGCCCGTGACGCAGATGAGGGTACCCAGGGGGAAGTCCACGTCCACATTCTTCAGGTTATTGCCACGCGCTCCTCTTAGCGAAAGATTGTGGCCGTTTCCGCCACGGCGAGTGGGGGGCACTGCAATGGATTGTTCTCCGTTGAGATATTGCGAGGTCAGGGTATGTGTGCGCATCATCTCCTGGGGAGTGCCAGCAAAGACCACTTCGCCTCCCAAGCGTCCGGCCTTGGGGCCCATGTCCACCACATAATCCGCAGAGAGCATCATGTCCTTGTCGTGCTCTACGACGATGACCGAGTTTCCGATGTCGCGCAATTCCTTGAGCGAGTGGATTAGCCTTTCATTGTCCCGCTGATGCAGGCCGATGCTGGGCTCGTCCAGGATATAAAGCACATTGACCAGCTGGGAGCCTATCTGCGTGGCCAGACGGATGCGCTGGCTCTCACCTCCGGAGAGGGTCATCGAGGCACGGTCGAGGGAAAGATAATCCAACCCCACGTCCAGCAGGAACTTGAGGCGGGTGCGTATCTCCTTGAGAATCTCGGTGGCTATCTGACGTTGCTTGTTGTCGAGATGCTCGTCCACATGCATCAGCCAGTCGTAGAGTTCGCTGATGTCCATCGCGGCCAGCTGGTGGATGTTCTTGTCATGTATGCGGAAGGAGAGAGCCTCCTTGTTGAGCCGGGCGCCGTGGCATTCGGGACACACCTCGGTGCAGGCAAATTGATCAGCCCATTTGCGGGCGGTGGCCGATGCATCCGCTTCTTTCTGGTCTTGGATGTACTTCACCACCCCCTCATAGTTGGCATAATAATCAGAGGAGGTGCCTACCAGCGAGGCCTTGATGCGAAGCCGCTCGTCCGAGCCGTAGAGGATTTCCTCCAATGCTTCGTCCGGCAGGGCGGAGACGGGTGTCTTGAGCGTGGCTTCATATTTCTCCAGCAGGGAAGCTATTTGCCAGAATATCATGCTGTTCTTGTATTTCCCCAGCGGGATGATGGCACCCTCGGCAATGGAAAGGGAGCGGTCGGGGATGACCTTGTCGAGGTCTATCCGGTTAATGACGCCCAGGCCTTTGCAACGCGGGCAGGCTCCCTGTGGAGAGTTGAACGAAAAGTTGTGCGGGGCAGGCTCCCGATAGGACAATCCCGTGACTGGACACATCAGACGCTTGCTGTAATGGCGTGCTTCGCCCGTGGCCACATCCAGGATCATCAAGAGTCCGTCTCCCTGCTTCATGGCCGTGGCTACGGAGTTCTTCAGGCGGGTATCATCCTTGTCTTGGGGGACAAGTTTGTCGATGACCACCTCCACGCTATGATTCTTATAACGATCCAATTTCATGCCGGGCAAGGCTTCGCACACCTGTCCATCCACCCGGACATAAAGATACCCTTTCTTGCGCACCTGCTCGAAAAGTTCCTTGTAGTGCCCCTTGCGGTTACGCACCAGAGGAGCGAGGATATAGATGCGCTTGTCCTTGTAATCGCGCAGGATGAGTTCAAGGATCTGCTCTTCGGTATATTTCACCATCTTCTCGCCGGACAGGTAGGAATAGGCCACCCCCGCACGGGCATAGAGCAGACGGAGAAAGTCGTAGATCTCGGTCGTGGTGCCTACGGTAGAGCGCGGATTCTTGTTCGTGGTTTTCTGTTCGATGGAGATGACGGGGCTAAGACCCGTAATCTTGTCCACGTCCGGACGCTCCAGATTGCCCAGGAAGTTGCGCGCATAAGCCGAAAAAGTCTCGATATACCGACGTTGCCCTTCTGCAAAAAGGGTGTCGAAGGCCAGGGATGACTTGCCACTTCCACTCAATCCGGTAATGACCGTAAGGCTATCACGGGGGATTCGGACGTCTATATTCTTCAGATTGTGCACGCGGGCACCATACACTTCGATATATTCTTTCGGGTCTTGCATAGTCTTCTTGCTCATAGAACGTGCAAAAATAAAGTTTTCCTGCCGAATACCGCATCCCTGCCCCCTATTTTTTCCAAGGAAATTGCATGATATTATTTCTTAACGCTATCATTTGGCATGTATGGCATAATATGATTATCTTTGCAACTAATTTTTTGCGTGTGTCATGGAATGCACGCCTAATCAAATAGAACAACCGATACAATGAAACAAATGAAGCATTTAGTCTGCACCCTGCTCTTGGCAGGAGCGATGAGCCTCACGGCCTGGGCCCAGGAAAACCGGACCTACTTCATGCATACCATCGAGAAAGGCCAAAGCCTGTACTCCATAGCCAGCATGTATGGCATCAGCCAGAGCGACATCTTGCGCCTGAATCCGGGTGCCGACGAACGCATCTATGCCGGACAAGCCCTGCGCATACCCTTGAGCTCGGACAATACCCAAGGGCCTACGTTCCATACCATTGCTCCGGGCGAGACCCTCTACGGCCTGACCCGTAAATTCCATACTACGGCTCAAGCCATCTGCGATGCCAATCCCGGCCTGAGTGCAGCCAACTTCCGCTCCGGACAAGTCATCCGCATTCCTCGCGCCCAGGTGGCCGATTCCACACAAGTGGCCCAATCCCAACAGGAACCGGGTGTCATTCCCGGCCCGGTGGAATCCCGGTGCAAGGAGATGCACAAGGTAAAGCGCCGCGAGACCGTCTTCAGCATCAGCCGGAAATATGGCCTCACGGAAGAGGAACTGATTCAGGCCAATCCCGAAATCAAAGATAAAACAAAGCTGAAGCGTGGTACCCTCCTTTGCATCCCCTACCCTCGTGCCCAAGAGCCTGAACGCAAGGAGCCTGAACGTATTCCCACCGATACCGAACTTTTCCAGGCCAGCCGCGAGAAGCCCCAAGCCATCAAGACCATCCGGGCCGCCATCGTGCTGCCTTTCTACGATGTGGCGCGCAGCGAGTCTGCCCGCATGGTGGAGTATTACGAAGGTTTCCTCATGGCCGTAGACAGCTTGAAACGTACGGGGACCTCCGTCGACCTCTATACTTATAATTCAGGTCCCGAGACGGCTTCGCTGGATGCCCTCCTGGGGAAACCGGAAATGAAGCAGATGGACATCATCTTCGGACCTCTTTACCAACAGCATATCAAACCTTTGGCCGACTTTGCCCGGCGTGAAGGCATCCGGTTGGTCATCCCCTTCACCTCGAAAGACAATACGGTTTTTAGCAACCCGCAGGTCTACCAGGTCAACACGCCTCAATCCTATTTATACTCCGAGACATATGACCACTTCCTGCGCCAGTTCCCTAACGCCAATGTCATCTTTATCAATGCCCACCAAGGTACGCGCGACAAGGCCGACTTCATCAAAGGCCTGAAGGAAGAGCTGCGCGCCAAAGGCATCCCCATGAAGAGCCTGGACGAGAAAGCCACGGCGGCCTCGCTGGGTGCCGTGCTGGACAAGGAACGCGAGAATGTATTTATCCCCACGTCGGGCAGCAACCTGACCCTCATCAATCTACTGCCCCAACTCTCGCTGGTTGTGCGTGAGCATCCTGAACACCGCATCCACCTCTTCGGCTACCCTGAATGGCAAACCTACACCAAGGACCATTTGGAAGCCTTCTTTGAGTTGGACACCTATTTCTATTCCTCTTTCTACACCAACAACCTCCTTCCGGCCGCCGTCCGCTTCACCCAACGCTACCAACAATGGTATGGCAAGGACATGGACGAACGCTATCCCAAGTTCGGCATGCTGGGCTTCGATACGGGATACTTCTTCCTCAAAGGCTTGTCCAGCTATGGCTCGGAGTTGGAGAAAGACATCCAGCAACTGGATCTCATACCCATACAAACGGGCTTCAAGTTCCAGCGTGTCAACAACTGGGGAGGGTTCATCAACCGCAAGGTGTTCTTCGTACACTTCACCAAGGGCTATGAACTGGTAAAACTGGACTTTGACTAAATACTCTTTGTATAAGATAGTAAGATATAAGACATGAGATATCTGACACTTCTCTTGCTCCTCGTAGCATCGCTCACGATCCGTGCCCAGGTGGGCGAGCAACGCTATAACTTCTCCTTGGGTGTCAACGGAGGCATCAATATGAACAAGGTCAGTTTCGTGCCCAATGTGAACCAGAAGAATCTGATGGGCATCAACGCCGGACTGACCGCCCGCTATATCTCCGAGAAGTACTTTGGCATGGTATGCGGCGCACAACTGGAGTTGAACTTCTCGCAACGTGGTTGGGACGAAACCTACGAGAACCATCCCGATGTGCACTATACCCGCACGATGAACTACCTGGAGGTCCCCCTCCTGGCACACCTGGCTTTCGGCAAGGACCGTGGCCTGCAGGTGTACCTCAACTTGGGCCCGCAGATAGCCTTCCTGCTGAGCGATTCACCTAAGACCTCGGGCGATATGGAAGGTATGCTGGCCGAAAACCCTTATATCGAGACAAGACAGCACGATATGGCCATAGACAACAAGTTTGACTACGGCATCACCGGCGGGCTGGGTGTGGAGTTGCGTACCAAGGCTGGCAACTTCCTGGTGGAAGGACGTTACTACTTCGGATTGGCGGACATCTTTGCCAGTTCGAAGAAGGACTACTTCGACCGCTCGGCCAACGGAAGCATCATCGTGAAGGCCACATACCTCTTCGACATATCCAAGTAAGAAGAGGGGAAGCAATGCTCCGACAAGAATCAACCAATGACAGTATAACACCGACATTGAAACTATAGGAATGAAACTGATAGTAGTCACCACCCCGACGTTCTTTGTGGAAGAGGACCAGATCATCAACGCCCTCTTCGAGGAAGGACTCGACATTCTCCATCTGAGGAAGCCCGAGACCCCGGCCATGTATGCCGAACGCCTTCTCTCCCTCATACCCGACAAGTACCATAAGCAGATAGTCACCCACGAGCATTTCTACCTTCAGGAGGAATGCGGCCTGATGGGTATCCACCTCAACAAGCGTAACCCCAACATCCCCGAGGACTACTCCGGACACATCAGTTGCACGTGCCGTTCCCTTACCGAACTGGAGGTAAAGAAGCGTGTCTACGACTACGTCTTCCTCAGCCCTGTCTTCGATGCCATCACGAATCCCCGCCCCGGTGCTTTCACCTCTGCTGAGTTGTGCCGGGCCGCCGACGAGCACCGCATAGACAGTAAAGTCATGGCACTGGGAGGCGTCCGCCTGGAGAACATCCCCTTGATACACGACCTCCACTTCGGAGGAGCCGTGGTGATGGGAGACCTCTGGAACAAGTTCAACGCCTGCACCGACCGGGACTACCGAGGCATCATCGAATACTTCAAACGTCTGCGCAAGGCCGCGGACTGACCCATTTATATACCCCCACACACATGGAATTACTGGTCTATAAGGCTTCGGCAGGGTCGGGCAAGACATTCACCCTGGCCGTAGAATACATCAAACATCTCATAGCCGACCCGCACGCCTACCGACACATCCTGGCCGTCACCTTCACCAACAAGGCCACGGCTGAGATGAAGGAACGCATCGTCCAGACCCTCTACAACCTTTGGCAAGGCGACCCCGCCTCGGACGCCTACCTGCACCGCCTGCAGGAGGAGCTACCCGCCCTGGGGTGTTCCGCCGCTGAAGAAGACATACGCCATCGCGCCGGGCAAGCGCTATTGGCCTTGCTGCATGACTATGGACGATTCAGGGTAGAGACCATCGACTCCTTCTTCCAATCCGTCATGCGCAACCTGGCCCGCGAACTGGAGCTCAGCCCCAACCTCAACATCGAGCTGGACAGTGACAAGGTTCTCTCCGAGGCCGTGGACAGCCTCATTGAGGGACTCACCCCCGACTCCCCCGTCCTGGCCCTCCTCTTGGAATACATCGGCGAGCGCATTGCCGAAGACAAGCGATGGAACGTCTCGGAAGAGGTAAAGGCATTTGCCCGTAACATCTTCAACGAGAGCTACGTGGAACGAGGCGCCCTGCTGCGTGCCAAGATGCGCGACCCGCATGCCGTGACCCTCTACCGGGAGGTGTTACGCGAGATGTCCGCCCATGCCCTGGCCGGCATGAAAGACCTGGCCCGCCGCTTCGACGATGCCTTGGAGTCCCACGGACTCCTGCCCGAGGACCTCAAGGGAGGCAAGAATAGCATCGCAGGATACTTCCGCAAGGTGGGGGCAGGCAAACTGACCGACAAGGAGCTCCCCCTGGCCACCCTGGCCAAGTCCTTGGAGCGGGCAGACAACTGGGCCGCCCGGCAGTCCTCACGCAGAGAGGATATCATCACCCTGGCCCGTGACGTACTCATCCCCCTCCTGGAGGAAGCCGAACGCCGACGCCCCCGCGCCGCCTACACCGTGAACAGCTGTGCCCTCTCGCTCCGCCACCTCGACAAGCTACGCCTGCTGAACCATATCGACGAGGAGGTGCGACACCTGAACCACGAGGCCAACCGCTTCCTACTGACCGATACCAACGCCCTCCTGCACAACCTCATGGACAAGGGGGACAGTTCCTTCATCTACGAGAAGCTGGGTACCACGGTGAACCATGTGATGATAGACGAGTTCCAGGATACCAGCCGTATGCAGTGGGACAACTTCCGCCTCCTCCTGGCAGAGGGACTGTCACAAGGCCGGGACAGCCTGATAGTGGGCGACGTCAAGCAATCCATCTACCGCTGGCGGAACGGCGACTGGACCATCCTCAATGCGCTCAAGCCCGGGGACGGCCCCCTGACCCGCTACGTGAAGGTCAAGACCCTGTCCACCAACCGCCGCAGCGAGACCCGTATCATAGACTTCAACAACCACTTCTTCCCCCGGGCCGTAGACTTCTTCAATACCCTCCACCTGACGGAGCTGAAGGAGCCCTGCCTCCCGCTGCAGGATGCCTATGCCGACGTGGTCCAGGAGTCCCCCAAGCCGGAGACCCGGGGCAGCGTCCGCGTGCGTTTCCTGGAGGCCGACACGGCCGAGGACTATGCCCGCCGGACCCTCGAAGCACTGGGCACGGAGGTCCGGCAACTCCTGGACGGGGGTGTCCGCATGGGGGACATCGCCATCCTGGTGCGCAAGAATAAGAACATCCCCCCCATCGCCGACTACTTCGACCACGAGCTGGGCCTGCCCATCGTCTCCGACGAAGCCTTCCGCCTGGATGCCTCCACGGCGGTATGTACGCTGGTGGACGCCCTGCGTGTACTGGCTGCCCCCGACGACCTCATCGCCTGCGCCACGCTGACCCTGGACCTGGGGCTTGCGGTGGATGCCCCCCTGCCCGACAGCTTCCGGCAACGGCAAGACGACCTGGCCCTGATGCCCCTGTATGAACTGCTGGAGGAGCTATACGTCCTCCTGGACCTGGGGACCATGGAGGGACAAGACGCCTACCTCTTCGCCTTCTTCGACGCCGTGTCCGCCTACCTACGCGACCACTCGTCGGACCTGGGAGACTTCCTGCGGTACTGGGACGAGACGCTGGGGGCCAAGACCATCCCCGGCGGAGAGCTGGAGGGCATCCGTATCTTCTCCATACACAAGTCCAAGGGACTGGAGTTCCACACGGTGCTGATACCCTACTGCGACTGGAAGCTGGAGAACGAGACCAACAACCAACTGGTATGGTGCGCCCCCGCCGAGGCACCCTACAATGGCCTGGACCTCGTCCCTGTCACCTACTCATCCATCATGGCCACCTCCACCTACCGCTCCGACTACCTGGAGGAGCGGCTGCAGCTGTGGGTGGACAACCTCAACCTGCTCTACGTGGCTTTCACCCGGGCCGGAGCGAACCTGGTCTGCTGGGCACGGGCCGGGCAGCGCTCCACCGTCTCCGAGCTGTTGGCCTCCGTCCTGCCCCGCCTTGCCGAGGTGGGTACGGGCGAGTGGGATGAAGCGGAAGGCCTCTATACCTATGGCACCCCGGCTCCTGCAACCGTTCCTGCCGAAAGCCCCGCAACGGCGACCCCCGCCAACCGCCTGCTGGCCAAGCCTGCCCCCAGGCCGGTGTGCATGACCTCCGTCAAGCCTGCGGTCACCTTCCGCCAATCCAACCGGTCGGCCGACTTCCTGGCAGGCATCCGGGAGGGGGAAGCCTCGCCCCGACACATGATAGACCGCGGACGACTGCTACACACGCTCTTTGCGGGCATACGGACCTTGGACGACATAGACCCCGCCATCCGGCGCCTCACAGCCGAGGGCATCATTGCCGGACCGGAAGCCGAAGACGACATCCGTTCCCTGGCACGACATGCCTTTGCCCTGCCCCAAGTGCAGGACTGGTACTCCGGACAGTGGCGCACCCTGGCCGAATGTGACATCATCTGGCACGAAGAAGGAGCCTTGCACACCCGACGACCGGACCGCGTGATGATGCGCGACGGCGAAGTGGTGGTCGTGGACTTCAAGTTCGGCAAGCCAGACCCTAAATACAAACGCCAGGTACAGGAGTACCTCCGCCTCCTGTACCGCATGGGAGCAGACCCCGCACACACCCGAGGATACCTGTGGTACGTGGACGAGGGTCGCGTGGAGGAAGTATCACACTGAACGAACCACCTATATCACCCAACCATACACCTACTACACATATGCTTACCTTCCTGCAACAGGTCGCCAGCGACCTATATACCCGCTATGGTGCCGACCTCTCACGCACCGCCATCGTCTTCCCCAACAAGCGTGCCGGCCTCTTCTTCAACGAGGCCCTCGCCGCCAAGAGCGACCGACCCTTGTGGGCTCCCGCCTACCTCAGCATCAGCGACTTCTTCCAAGGGTTGTCCCCCTGGCAGGCGGGAGACTCCATACGCCTGGTATGCGAGCTATACAAGGTCTTTACCGAAGTGACAGGCTCGCCCGAAGCACTGGACGACTTCTACTTCTGGGGCGAACTGCTCATCAGTGACTTCGACGACCTGGACAAGAACCTCGTAGACGCACACCACCTGTTCTCCAACCTGCAAGACCTGAAGGACCTGGCCGAAGACCCCACCTTCCTGTCCCCGGAACAGGGGGAGGCCATCCGCCGCTTCTTCCTCAACTTCTCACCCGAGCAGCACACGGAGCTGAAGAAGCGGTTTCTCACCCTGTGGGACAAGCTGGGGGACATATACACCCGCTTCACGGACAACCTCCGCACCCTGGGCATTGCCTACGAAGGCATGCTCCAGCGGGCAGCCCTGGAGAACCTGGACACGGACACCCTGCCCTATGACCGCTACGTATTCGTGGGCTTCAACGTGCTGAACAAGGTGGAGCATACACTCTTCAAGCGCTTGCAGGAGGCCCATCGTGCACTCTTCTACTGGGACTACGACGTGTCCTACCTCCACCCCGAGGACCGGACGTCGGGCCTGACCTTCACCCACGAGGCAGGGGAGTTCATCCGTCGCAACCTGGACGACTTCCCCAACGCACTCCCCGGGGAATACTTCGACAACCTCAACAGGGCCGGGAAGCAGGTGAGCATCCTCTCATCGCCCACGGAGAACGCACAGGCACGCTTCCTCCCGCAGTGGATACGTGAGATCAGCCCGGACAACACCCCCGTGGGCAAGGAGACGGCCGTGGTGCTCTGCAACGAATCACTCCTCCTCCCCGTCCTCCACTCCATACCCGCGGAGGTACGCAATGTCAACGTCACCATGGGCTTCCCGCTGGTACAGACACCCGTCTACGGACTGGTCACCGCCCTCCTCGAACTGCAGACCACCGGCTACAACCCCCGCACAGGCCGCTACCATGCCGACCAGGTGCTGGCCGTACTCCGACACCCCTACATACGACGCACCTCGCTCGCCGCCGGGGCCATCGAGCGCAGCCTGGTGGAGGACAACCGCTTCTACCCCCTGCCGGCCGAGCTTACGGCCGACCGCATCCTGCGCCGCATCTTCACCCCCCACACCACCACCGGGGAACTGTGCAGCTACCTGGCCGACTGCCTGTCAGCCGTCACCGTCCTCTACCGGAACGAAGACGGCGCGACGGACGAAACCGGCGACGACATCCTGACGCAACTCTACCGCGAATCCCTCTTCCGCGCCTACACCCTCGTCAACCGCCTGCAGGGACTCATGGAGGACGGCGTACTGTCCACCCTCCGTCCGGACACCCTCAAGCGCCTGGTCGCAAGGCTGCTCACCGCCGCCACCATACCCTTCCATGGCGAGCCCGCCATAGGCATGCAGGTGATGGGTGTGCTGGAGACGCGCAACCTCGACTTCCGCCACCTCCTGCTCCTATCCATCAACGAGGGACAGCTGCCCCGCACCGGAGGCGACGCATCCTTCATACCCTACACCCTGCGCAAGGCCTTCGGCATGACCACCCCCGAACACCGCAACGCCGTGTATGCCTACTACTACTACCGCCTGCTGCAGCGGGCCGAGACCGTCACCATGCTATACAACACCTCCACCGACGGACTGAACCGGGGGGAGATGTCGCGATTCGCCCTCCAGTTCCTTGTGGAATACCCCAACACCATCCGCCGCTACTACCTGGAGGCAGGACAGACGCCGCGCCGGGTGCAGCCCGTCACCGTGCGCAAGACCCCGGAACTGATGGAACGCCTACGCCACACCTTTGACATCAGCGTATCCAAGCGCCGCGTGCTCTCACCCTCGGCCCTCAACACCTACCTCAACTGCCCCCTCGCCTTCTACTACCGCTACGTCGCCGCCTTGCGCCCCCGGGACGAAGTCACGGCGGAGATAGACTCAGCCCTGTTCGGCACCCTGTTCCACCGCTCCGCAGAGCTGGCATACACCGACCTCACCGAACGCGACAAGGACATACGCCGGGCAGACCTGGAACAACTGCTCCGGGACGATGCACGGATACAGGGCTACGTGGACCAAGCCTTCCGGGAAGTATTCTTCCATGCAGGGGAGGATGAAAGGCCGCAGTACAATGGGACCCAACTCATACACGCACGGGTGATTGCCTCCTACCTGCGGCAGCTGCTACGCCACGACCTGGCCTACGCACCCTTCCGCATGGAGGGGATGGAGATGCCCGTACGCGAGATGATGACCATCCGGGCAGGCGGCAAGATCATCCGCCTCAACATCGGGGGCACCATCGACCGCCTGGACCGCAAGGGGCACACCCTCCGCATCGTGGACTATAAGACCGGAGGGACCCCCAAGTCGCCCGAAAGCCTGGACCAGCTCTTCACCCCCGCCCCGGGCCGTCCGGACTACATCCTGCAGACCTTCATCTATGCCGCCATCGTGACCCGCATGAACCCCACCGAGCAAGTGGCCCCCGCCCTCCTCTACATCCACAAGGCCGCCTCGGCAGACTATTCACCGGTCATAGAGATGGGGCCGGCACGCAGGAAGGAGCCCATCGAAAGCTTTGTCCCCTATGCGGACGAGTTCCGCCTCCGCCTCCGCCACCTGCTCGAGGAGATATTCAGCCCCGACACCCCCTTCACCCAGACGGACGACGAGAAACGGTGTGCCTACTGCGACTTCCGCACCCTCTGCAGGCGCTGAGAGATCTCCGAAGTGTTCCCCGGATTAACCGAAGGTACCTTCTTCGCCTTCCCCATCTTCACCGGTACCACCGGGCGTGCTGCCGGTGCCGCTTTCCGTGGTGACGCCGCCGGATGTGCCGTTGGGCCGGATGAATACCTCCGTGGAACCTCCGTAGGAATTAGTAGCCACGGACAGCATCTGATTTGTGGAATACTCTTCCAGCAGGTCATTGCTCACGATGAGCCGTTGCGAACTGACTCTCGTCTTGCCATCTACCCTGCGGCTGTGTACCCACGCCACGCCTTCTCCGGACAAGGCGGCATCCGCTCCCAACATACCGCCGACTGTGCTGAAGCCATCGGCTGGGGCAATGTCGCGCAGTTTGCCGGTGCCTGCCGGGTCCAGGTTGACGCGGACAGCCGATGTGCTGACGTAGGGATGTCCGTCCAGACTGTCTTCCTCCTGCCGGAGCTTGAAGAAAGAAATCTGGTCTCCGTAGCGGAAGCCGCCGTTGTTCTGTACCACGGCCTGGGCGAACTCGCCCACCGTGGTGTCATCTCCGATAGTCAGTGCACCCAGTGCGATGTTGGTGGCCGGAGTATCCCCGCCCACCTGGATGGACGGCAACGAGCCCTGCGAGAGGACGTAAGGTGCCACTATTGCAGCCCCCAGACGGGCAACCCCTTTCTCCAGATAGACCGGTCGGGAGTTGAGATTGATGCTCATAAAGCGATTGTAATCGCTCTGCCCGCTGGGCTTCGTCTCAAAGCAGTCCTTCATGTAAGGCTGTAACGTCCTGTACAGAGCCAGCACATTGGGCCACTTCATCCGCTGCGTCATCTGCGCATCCGTTCTCGGGTTATTCACTGAGGTAGCGACACTGCGCACTACCTGTTCTCCACTCCGGACTACGTAGACCAGATTGCCTACCTTGCCGGACATTTTCTTGATAATACCATTTCCTGTAGCCATAAAAATAAATTTTTAAAGGTTTACGATGCAAAGATAAGCACTGCCCAAAGCTCACTTTACGATTCTTTACGCTTGATGCGCTTTCTTTACGCTTATTGCCTGTTAAAGGCGGTTATTGGTGGTTATTGACGGTTACAAGTACATGCTCAAACACGGAAAATTGCAGTGCACAAGAATGATTTTTAGGCAAAGTATGTTCCATAATTGCAGAATTGAAGTAATTTTGTGCGGACAGACTCATTTAGACACAGATATGAACTGCATAAAATCTTCTATTCTCCTGACCCTGTGGATGGCTTTTCTGTTCTCCGCCTGCCACACCGGGCACTCCGATGCGGAACCGGACGGACGGGACAGCCTGTATACAGCCGGGTATATACAGCATATCGCATTTGACGAGCCCTGCAGAGCACTTGCCCTGCTTGATACGGCGGAAACGAAGCGGCTGCTTACCCCTTTTGAAATCAGCGATTTGCGCAGTATGGTCTATCACAACGGACTTTCGCACTACAAGGCGGCATATACCCACGCCCGAAAAGCCTACCAAGATCCGGAGGCCCGCAAGCATCCTGAAAAGTTCCTCTCGCTGGTGGCGCTCATGGCGGAACAGTGCCACAATAACGGCAACTACACCGGGAGCGTGGAGTACTGCACGGAGGGGCTGAACCTGGCAAAGGAACTGGGCGACCACACCACCGAGGCGAATCTGCACGTCACGTGGGGATTGAACCTGCTGGAAATGGAACAGTACGACGAAGCTTTCCGTCACATCGGCCTCGCCATCCGTATTTTGGACGGTGAAGTGCGGCACAATCCCTGTTTCCGCACGTGGGACGACTTGTTCTATGCCCTTGGCATGAAGCTCAACCTGCTTTGGGAGAAAGACCGTTACGGGGAAGCCCTTGCCCTGCGTCCTTCGCTGGAAGAAGCCTTGCAAGGTATAGAAACAAGCGAAGACACACCGGCCGGCATTGCGGACATGCGCCGCGCCGAGATAGACGTGAGCTATTGCTGCATCGCCTACACCACAGGCAACCGGACGGAGGGCGACAGTCTCTACCGCCGTGTGGAAGCCAACCCCTATGCCTCCACGCCCGATGGCGAGTACGTCCGCATCCCCTGCCTGATACTGGCAAAGCGTTACGACGAAGCCTTGCAGTATATCCGTCGGGAGAAAGAACTGCTGCAAGAAACCACCGACACCATGAACTGGGACTATATCAACCCGCACCTCCAGGCGGAACTGGAAGCCTGGCAGGGCAAGGGCGATTGGCAGTCGGCCTTGCGCGTGCAATCCACCATGCTTGCCCTGACGGATACCCTCCGCAAGAGGGAGCGGAAGGAGGATGCGCTGGAGTTGGCCGAAATCTACCAAACCAATGAAAAGGACAAAGAAATAGAACGCCAGGCGGACTCCCTGCAACGGCATTACATCCTGTTCGGACTGTTGATACCTGTCCTGATTTTGCTGGTTCTTTATATACGGCATATATTGAAAACCAACCGCATGGTCAGCCAGAAGAACGAAGCCATGGTAAAGACCATCGACGAATTGATGGCCTATCAGGACGAACTGTTCAAGCGGCAGGAAGAAAACATCCGTCTGCGCGAAGAACTGCGGCAGTGGCAAGAAGCACAGGCGGCAGCAACCATAACAACGGAAGTGCCCGAAGAAACGCAGGAGGAACCGGAATGCAACGCACCGGACAAGACAGAAACGGAGGAAACCGCCGCGCAAATGCCGAAGCTGACCGACAAGGACCGTATCTTGTATGAACGGATGCATCACGAAATCCTGAAAAACCGGCTATACCTGAATCCCAAATTCAGCAAAAAGGATTTGATGAAAGAATTTCATATCCCGGCCAACAAATTCGCTTGGCTGTTCAAGGAATTTGCCGGATGCGGTTTCACGCAATACATTCAGGAACGCCGCCTCGACTATGCCGTCCGCCTGATGCGCGAAAAACCGCAGTGGACATTGGATGCCATAGCTAAGGAAGCGCAGATGTCCAATGGGGCGTTTTACAACTATTTTTTCAAGAAGTATGGCATGAAACCCTCCGATTACCGGGAGAATGGCTCAGCGAATCCTCTTTGGTAATACTGTAATAGTCAGCTTGTTGCAGAGCACAGAGTGATTTCTGTGGAGTACCGGTGTGATTCCCGTGGAGAACGATTCGCCTGAAAATTATTTCAGTTCGCGCCGTTCGAGTACCTTTGTTCCATTCAAACAAAATACCGCAATGACATGGAACAAATGTACCTGTATATTATTCTCAGCACGGCCTTGCTTGCCATCGCAGGACTTGCCGTAGCCCTCTATCGTTGCCGCCGCCGGCTGCGTCAGTGCCAACGGGCCATGGTGCGCTGCATCAACGAGAATATAGAGATGAAGGAGAAGCTACCCGAGTACGAGCTTCCCAATTTCCTGAACCGGGAGGATATCACCCCCGAAGAGTTTACCCGAATCATACATAATATGTTGAAGCGGCTGATGTTCCTGTCCGTCCTCTTCCTGCTGATGACAGCCCCTATGGCGGCGCAGGAAAAGGCGGATATCACCTTTGTATTCCGTTTCATACCGGGGAATGACATGTTCTTCGTACCCTTCCACGACAATGAGACGGAACTTGTCCGGTTGGAAGAATGTGTGATACGATACAGACAGGAGATATTGAACGGCAACATCCCTCTCCGGGTGGATGGCCATTGCACTACTGCCAACAATGCCGACTTAGCAAGAGTCCGTTCCAACCGCGTGAAGTCGGAGCTGATAGTGCGGCAGAAGCTGACGGAGGATTGCTTCATCACTTGCAACCATTCCGGCAGCGGCGACTATGTGACGGTGCGCATTTCCGTACCCCTTGCGGATAAGCCGGGAAAGGGGATATCTGATCTGCCGCAGGAAGAAACAGCTATGCATGAACCACAAGAGACAAAGGGGATAACCACGCAAGAACCGCCAACACAATCCGTACAGGCGGAACAGCCGCAAGCGAACGAAACCGCACAGGCTGTTCCCGTTGCAAAGGAAGGTATGGCGGATACCTACCGCTTCTCCCTCCGTGCCAACCTGCTGCGCTGGGCGACCCTTACGCCCGACCTGGGGCTGGAGTGGCGCATCAGTCGCCGGTGGGGCATCGCAGTGAACGGCTCGTGGACCTCCTGGTCGTGGGATAACAAGGACAGGAGATATGCCCTGTGGGAAGTCTCGCCCGAAGTGCGCTGCTATGTGGGCAAGAAGAAGCGTGGCTACCTCGGCGCGATGTATAAGGCAGGTGAGTTCCACTACAAGCTGTCTGCCACGGGCAAGCAGGGCGACCTGATGGGCGGCGGCCTCGCCGGCGGCTACCAGTTGCGCCTTACCGATGCCCTGTCGCTCGACTTTACCCTCGCCGTGGGTTGCCTCCACGCTGACTATGAGAAGTACGAGGTCATTGACGGGGTGCGTGTCCGGCAGGGAAAAGAAAGCAAGAACTGGTGGGGACCGATAAACGCGGGCGTCACCTTGGTATGGATGATTAAATGAGGAATGAAGAATGAGGAATGAAGAATTAAGATATAGTATGGAAAAGAAATCTGTGGTCATCTGCCTAATTTGCGTTATCTGTGTGCCATGGTTGCTTGCTTCCTGCGTGAAGGATGACTTGTACGACACGCCGCATCCCGGTAAGGGCGTGGTAAACGTATCCATAGACCTGCCGCCGGGTGCAGGCGATGATTACATCGTGGAAGTGGACGGACACCCCCTGGACGAGGGCAATACCGCCTCTGCTCCCCTGCCGCCGGGCGAGCATACCATCGGGGTCTATAACACCCCCGCAGGCTTCACCGTGACGGATGGCATCGCTTCTGTGGACAGGGTGGATGCTACCCGGGCAGAGACAGACCTGATAGTCCCCTTGCCCGAACCGCTATACGCCGGCGTGCGTCAGGTACAGGTCTCTGCGGACGACACGCTCCATCTGGAACTGTCCGTGGTGCAGCGCACCCGTGACCTTCGCCTGGAACTGACCGTGACTGAGGGTGACGCGGAACGTATTGCCGCCATTACGGGCACCCTCTCCGGCGTGGCGGGGGCTTACGACCTGCGGAATGAAATACTTTACGGTGAAGCCGTCAGCACCGCCCCTGTGTTCACCCGAAGCGGCGACAAGGTGGCGGCTGACCTGCGCCTGCTGGGAACGATGGGCGACAGGCAAACGCTGACGCTCGTACTCTCTTTTGTGGGAGGTAATCCGCAGGACATACTCATCAAGAGCGACCTGACGGAACAGTTGGCCGACTTCAGCATCGGTACAGAGGCCGTTACGTTGACAGGCAACTTGCAAGCTCCGATAGAAGCCGGAGTGGAAGCCGACATCATCGACTGGAAGGTGGTCAGCGGAGGAAGCGTAGAAGCACAGTAAGGAGAAACGATAATTTTTTAGACAATAATAAAAGATGAACATGAAAAGAATATTTCTCTACACCATGCTGGCAGCGGGGTTGCTGGCAAGTTGCACCAACGACGAGAACCTGAACGGCCCGGTAGCCGCACAAATAACAGCAGGCATTAACCAAGCCACGACTCGTGTCAGTGTCGATGGAAACAGTGCATCGTTTACTGACGGTGATAAGATCAACGTGGTAGCTCCTGACAATAATACCTATGTGTACACCTTACAAAGCGATGGCACATGGTCAGATGGGAATAATCCGTATTACTTCCAAGACACGAATCCTGTGAGTTTCCAGGCTTGGTACGCCACAGCCACACCACAAGGTGCTACCATCAGCATCGATACCAAGACACAGACTGTTACGGGCGGATGGAACCAATGGGACATCCTCGTCACGCCTACGGTAACAGCCTCCGCCTCTTCACCGACAATAAACTTCACCGGAGACAACGCTTTCCAGCACATTATGTCCCAAGTGGCACTAATATTCAAGACAGGTGATGGCATCAGTGATCTGACCAGTCTAACCGCTTATGCGCTGAAAAGCCTGGTGACTAATGGCACGTTCAATACGCAGAACTGCACATTAACAAACGAGGCAACGACAGGCGATGTGTCCATTTCCGGCATCAGTGGCGTGTCGGGTTCGGAATATTCCGCCACTCCGCTTATCCTCCTGCCACAAGCAGTGACAAACAACCAGATTGCACTCGAAGTAACCTACAATGGCCAAGTTTACAAAGCCAACCTTTCCACCCCGACCGGTGGCTTACAAGAAGGTTACAGCTATGCCTACACCGTCACCATCAAGAATAACGGGCTGGAGATAAGCGATACAGAGATCGAAGATTGGCAACCAGCCACAGGGTATCAAGAGAATGTGGAAGCCGAATTATAACCCATCAATCATCACCCATAGAAACTATTTTATGACAACAATGAAACGATACATCTTCCTTGCAGCCACGGCACTGACGCTTGCCGCCTGCACCAACGACGAAAACGCCACGCCCGACAGCCCCGTGGCACTGAAAGTGAATGCCGCCATCGGCACGGTTGATACCCGCGCCACCGGCACCCAATGGGCACTATACGACCAGATAGGCATCTCCACCGTGGAGGGCACGGACACTGACTATGCCAACGTGTGCTACGAATGGGACGGCAGCAGCTTCACCACCTCGCCGGAGAGCGCCATCTACTTCCAAAGCCCGGATGTGGTGACCTTCCATGCCTATTATCCCTTTACGGGTACGCCCGGCACGGCGGCACAGCCCTTGACCGAAGTCAGCACGGACGCCACGAACCAGACGGCGGAGAACCAGCCCATCATCGACTTCCTCTATGCCAGCGGAGCCACGGCGAGCAAGGATGCCCCGACCGTCAGCTTCACCGGCGACCACGCCTTTACCCACCGCATGAGCCAAGTGACCTTGACCTTCATCGAAGGGGACGATATGAACTTGGACGGAGCGTGGAGCTACACCCTTGGTGGATTGAAATTGCAAGGCACGTTCGACCCTCAGGACGGCACAGCCACGGCGGATGACGTGGAAGCAAAACCGCTCGCCATCAGCCTGAACGGAGTGCAGACCACCAATGCCCGCTACACCGCCTCCCCGCTCATCCTCTTCCCGCAGGATGTCGCAAGCATTGCCTTGACCGTCACCGTAGGCGGGCAGGACTACACCGCCCCGCTCACCGTGAAGGACGGCAAACTGCAACCGGGCAACAACTATACGTGGGACATCACCGTCAGCAAGACGGGACTCCGTGTGGGCGAAGCCGAAATCAAGGACTGGACCGGCGTGAATGGCGGCGGGACAACAGCCACGATGTAAAAAACAATATATGATGAGAAAGATAAAACATATCCTACCCCTTGCGTTGTTGGTTCTTGCCTTCACAGCCTGCTCGCAGGAAGAAACGGACGCACTGCCCGGCAGCAAGCAGCCCCTAACCCTCACCGCCACCATTGCCGAGGGAGTGGACACACGCGCCACGGTGAATGGAGAATGGGATGGCGGCGAACAGATAGCTCTACAAGTGGACGCAGGAAATTACTATGCCTACACGGTTGATCGAGAAGGCAATATGACCGGTAATTACTATTGGCAGGATGGTGAAAGTGTTAATATACAAGGCTTTTGCCCATCAAGTTTGATAGACAATCAGATGGTATGGACAGTAAGTATTACTCAAAACAATGATGATGATTATCTTAATTCTGATTTATTGTGTAGTGAACAAAAAAATGTTACTAAAAATATTGATCCTGGAATTTTTAATTTTTACCACCAAACCGCCAAGTTAGTGGTGAACGTCCAGAATGGGGGGTATTTGTCTGGTGGAACTGATAACAACGTAAGTATGACCATTGGCGAGAGCGACAACATAAAGATTAGTGGAACGTTTACTCCTATGAGCATAGGCATAACAGGTACGTGGAACACCGACTCAGGTACTACAGGTACCATCACTCCCCATACGGCTGCGACCACCAGTGGCTATGTCGCCACCTTCGAAGCCCTCGTCATACCGCAGACGGTCAGCACGGGCACTCTGTTCCAGTTCTATGTGGGCGATGTCGGTCCCTTCCGCTATGAAGTCCCGGCAGGAGGCAGCACGTGGAATGCCGGAACGGAGTACACCTACAACGTTACGCTGAAAGCCGAGAACAAGACCGTGACCGTAAACAGCATCAGTGCCGGTGGTTGGGGCAATGGCGGGAGCCACGATTTGGAGACGGAATAGAAATAAATGAAACATAGAGCGCTCTTTGACAAGGCTGGGAAACGGGAAATTTCTTTGTAAATCAGAAGAAAAGTACTGTTTTGCACACGGCTTCCGCAAAAAAATGGTACCTTTGCGGAAAATGCAGGACGTATGGGACAATTGGCTTTTATAAAGATGTTTTTGCTGGTAAGCATTCCTACGGATGTGAACGACAACCGCCGCCATATCCATATATTCCGCAAAGGAGGCAGGCATTTGCATTCCGTGGCGAAAATATGGATAGAGCGGAACGGGATGAAAGACATCGAGATAGCCGAAAGCTTGTTGTCCGCCAAAGACAACGCCATGATAGTGGCTGCCATTGACCGCCACTGGGAGTTCCTGAACGAACAAATCACACGGACGTTCAACGGCGAAAAGACAAAAGTAAAGGACATTGAAAAATAAGACAGCTTATGTGCAAGATGAAAGATGTAAACGTAGGTATTAAGAAACTGGATTTCACCGGACACCGGGGCAAGATGGCCGTTTATCTGACAGACGGGCGCGAGGTCATCGTACCGCTGTCATTCTTTCCGGACATCAAGCATCTTTCCGTAAAAGAGCGCGAAGGATGGATGATACTGGATGACCAGTATTTCACATTCGACCGTCTGAGCAAGGTCTATTCGGTAAAAGACCTGATGACACTGGCGTAGTGGCATAAGAGCCGACCGCACAAGCCAAGAAAGTTTCCCGTCCCGCCCCTCTCCCCGCATCGTGGAGAAGGGCGGGACGCTTGTTTCCACGCCTTGTCAGGACATGAACTTAAAAACTAACAAACTAAAGAACTGATAAACTAAAAATGATATGACAACAAGACATTGGAAACTGATACAAGGATTTGCGCTGGCCGCCCTGCTGCCCCTTTGTGCGGCGTGCAACGGCGAGGATGACGGCCTGCCGCAGGATGCGGACAAGCAACCCGTGCAGGTGAACATCACACGCGCCACCATGGATGGCGGCGGGAATTGGACGTGGGCAAATGGCGACCAAGTGGGGCTGAGCATCAACGGGGCAACCCATACCTTGACTTATAGCAACGGCAGTTGGGCTCCTGCGATAACAGGGGTTGACTTTCCGGCTACGGTGCAAGCATGGTATCCCGCTTCGGCTTCGATGGATAAGTTCAATATTCCATATAATGGTGTTGAATCTGAATTGGGAGCAGGAAGCGGAGATTGGATTGAAGGCACAAATGATCAATCCACGTCAAACAAACTTGCTGCAATAGACTACATGACTACAGAAACCATCATAAGCAATGTTTCGCTTGACTTAACGCTCCGGCATCGTATGTGTTTGGTCACTGTTAACATAGTTAGCTATGAAGGATTTGGTTCTGCATCACCAACTATTGCGGACGTTAGGATATATTCTTATACGCCTATTGAGAAAGAAGGAAATGAGTATGACCGATCAGATAATTGTAAAAATATAGACGTCAATCCTTATGTGGAAACTAATTCGAATGGGTCAAAAAGATATAAAGCAATAATCGCCCCTGGCTATTATGATGGACTGGATGGGTCTTCTTTACCATTTATCACAATGAAGGTAAATGGAACTACTGTAAGCGCAACTTATAGTAGTAAATTGTTAAGCGGCAACGCCTATACCTTCAACCTTACGGTGAAGAATCCTGCCGCCACTACCCGCTCCGCAGGCACACCCGAATGCGAACTGGAACTGGTGGAGGTGCATGATATGAACGAGGAATAACACCCACGCGTGGGTGGCAAACAAGAGTATAGAAGACCACCGCCCACGCCCTGCGGCGGCACCATCACCGATCCGAGTGAAGGTGAGAGGGACAATGCCTCCATCCGGGTGGAAGTAAACATTTATTCCCACCTATCAGCGTATTTCATTAACTTATGCACACCTTTTATGCATCCCTTTCCACGCCCTTTCCGAAAGAGACCAAAAAGAGAGGAGAAAGAGAGGAAAAAGAGAGGAGAAACGGAGGTGTAGCGAATGAGCGACAAACAGGGATTAAACTTTTTTACACGAAATATCCTATCTTGCTAAGCAATAATGTATTGCCGAAATTTGCGATTCAAAACTTTTGTCGAAATACACTCATTCAAGAGAGATTTTTCTCCCAAACCTCTCCAATAATTATGTTAATTTAATCATTACACCCCAATAATACTTGTAATTTATTTTCTTGAAAATCACCATTTGGTAGCATATTTGACCCGTAATTTGCCCCGTTTTAATGTAGTTTATTGTCCCAAATATACCTTATTTCGCTATAACCTGCAACTCCTTAAAATCGAGTAGGAGGAAAACGAAGTAGTTTTCTTCCTACTTTCGTTTTCCGACTGTAGATACTAATTGAAAATAGCACCAGATTTTAATTCAAAACAGCTCCACGTTATAGTTATTGCAAAAGTAGTTCATAAAAATGAAATAGTCTCATAAATTCATAGTTTTCTGAGTTTCTTTCAGTC